>DATDPY010000478.1:0-9724 GCA_035292565.1 Cyclobacteriaceae bacterium
GAACCGGATGGGCATGGCGGAATGCACCCCGAACCGCCTGGCCTCGTAGCTGCAGGAAGCCACCACACCCCTCTCGCCGCCGCCGATGATCAGGGGCTTGCCCAGCAGACGGTTGTCGCGAAGGCATTCCACCGAGACAAAGAAAGCGTCGAGATCCATATGAATGACCGAGCGGTACCCGGGAAATGAAAGCGGAAGCATAATCATCAGAGATGAGGAATTCGAAGGTTTGCAAAAATAAATACTAAAATTTTTATCAAAAATTTGCTTTTTAATTGGCAATTACTAATTTTATGATCAAAAATACCAATAATAATAGTAAAGTAAAATGCGATGAAAATAATTTTCGAAGAAAAATCGGAGGGAAAGGGCGCCGATTATCATATCAGGCTCTATTCCAAAAAGCTGGCATCGGGGAAATGCCAGGTGAAGTTCTACCTGAACAACCTGCAGGGGAACAACTATTACGGTTATGTCCTCGCAGAGGGCAGGGATACCGTAAGCAAGGTGGTATCGCGTATTCATCACTGTCTTAATGAAATAGGCTGGAAGAACTATTCGGAAATCGAAACGCTGATCAAAAAGGACAGCCGGCAATATGTATCCGATGGGGTGGTCCTTTTCTATAATAATCAATAAGGTGAAAAGTTCTTGCTAAAATCATTGGAATGTGCGAAATTTATTACTAATAATACTAAAATAATTATGAGCATCATCAGCGAGAATATCAAATATCTCAGGAAACAGATGCATTTAACCCAGGAACAGATGGCCAATCAGATCGGGATCAAGAGGTCACTGCTGGGGGCTTACGAGGAAGGGCGGGCCGATCCGAGACTGAATAACCTGCAGAAAATGACTGAAATCTTCAACCTCAGCATTGATATGATCATAGGCAGCGACCTTACCCGGATGCCACTCTCAGATATTCATAAAAATGTAAGGGACCAGGGTTTCAGGGTCCTTGCCCTTACCACCGATCGTTCCGGAAAAGAAAACATAGAACTGGTCCCGCAAAAGGCGGCGGCGGGATACCTCAACGGATATGCTGATCCCGAGTACCTTGAAGATCTTCCCAAGTTCAGCATACCCGGACTTTCCCCGAACTTTACATACCGCGCTTTTGAGATCAGCGGCGATTCAATGCTTCCGTTAATTGACGGCACTATCGTGGTTGGAAAATATATCCAAAGTCAGGATGACCTCAAGGGCGGCAAAACCTACATCCTGCTTACCAAAAACGAAGGGGTGGTTTACAAACGGGTTTATTTCGACCAGGAATCCAGGAAACTTAATCTGGTATCGGATAATCATCTCTATAAGCCATACCAGGTATCTTTTGAGGATGTAGTTGAGATCTGGGAAGCAGTTATTTTTATCAGCAAAGAATTTCCTGAAACAGATAAGGACAAATTACAGGGGGAGATCAGTTTTGATAAATTAAAAAACATGGTCCTCGATCTTCAGCAGGAAGTAATGAAGCTAAAGGTCAATTGAATCAGGTGATCAGGCCTTTCCCGGTTTCTAATAATTTTCTGGTATTTAACCTGTCGAGTTTTCCATTTTCCGTATATCGAAAATCCCTGAATCGGTAAATATCCCTGGGCAAATGGTATTTCTTCAGCTTCTCTTTTAAGGTTTTAATCACGACCTCACCAGGATACAGGTCCCCGGGATCCTCAATCAGCATGATAACCTTTTCCCCAAGGATGTCATCCGGAACCGAAGTGATAAAGAAATTTACATGAATTCCTGTGCTATCCAGAATTTTTTCGATTTCGGTCTCCAACTCCTCTAATTGTATTTTAATTCCGCCGCTGTTGATCATATTATCGGCTCGACCTTTCCAAACGAAATGCCTGTCGTCGATAAGCTGAACAATATCGCGGGTAATAATTTTATCTTCCGATAAATGGGGAGCCTTCACAGCCAGGCACCCATCTGGGGCAATGGAAACGGTTATATCCCCGATCGTTTCATATACATTCGATTTACCCTTTCCATTCAGTTTTTTAAGGGCTATATGCGACAGGGTTTCTGCCATTCCGAAGGTCTGGAAATAAATTCCGGGAAAAGATTGCATTCTTCTTTCGAGTTCTGCCGGTAGTGGCGCACCGCCTACGAGGATGTTCGATCTGTCGGTAAATCTTCGTATTGAATTATTCTTTCCAATTGAACCGAGCTGTGCCGGGACAATGGCAATAAAATCGATAACCAATTCTTCAGGCAGGGCGGAGAAAGGATCAGCGGAGGGATTTACTGCATATATATTCTGATTGCCGATAAGACCCCTGATAAGCATCATGATGCCGGCTGTATATTTTGTATCCAGGCATAATACAGCATTCATGCCTTGCGTCAGTTGCAGGGTTTTCAGTGTAAGTCCCGCGCTTGCTTCAAGCATGCGCCTCGAAGCCTTAAAAGTTTTAGGAGAGCCGGTAGAACCGGAGGATTGCAGGCTGAAAAATTCTTCTTTACCGTACCAATTCTTAATCAGTCCAATGGTATTATTTTCAAACTCACCCTCAAGCCCAAGGCCGGCAATTTCATTATGAATGATGTCGTTGTAAGATATTTTTTTCCCGTTGATCCAAATAATATTGTGGCTACCGGGAATTGCTGTCATCAGTATAAGTCAGGGGAATTTCGGGAACTTGGAAAAATCCGGGGCGCGTTTTTCATTAAACGCCTTCATGCCCTCTTTGGATTCTTCGGTAAGGTAATAAAGCAGGGTTGCATTCCCTGCTAGCTCCTGGATTCCGGCTTGCCCGTCGAGCTCGGCATTAAAGGCAGATTTAAGCATTCTTATGGCGATGGGGCTTTTTTCCATAATCTTTTTGGCCCAGGATACGTAGGTATCTTCAAGTTGTTCAAGGGCAACAACTTTATTCACCAGCCCCATTTTTTCGGCTTCGGCTGCATCATAATGATCGCAAAGGAACCAGATCTCCCTGGCTTTTTTTTGTCCGACGATCCGTGCCAGGTATGAGGCCCCGAATCCTCCGTCGAAACTCCCTACTTTGGGTCCGGTTTGCCCAAACCTCGCATTCTCTGCGGCTATGGTCAGGTCGCAAATCACGTGGAGCACATGTCCGCCACCGATCGCCCAGCCTGCAACCGCGGCAATCACTACTTTTGGAATCGACCGGATCTGTTTCTGTAAATCAAGGACATTAAGTCGCGGGATCTGGGATTCATCGAGGTACCCTCCATGTCCCCGGATACTCTGATCCCCTCCTGAACAGAATGCCTTGCCGCCTTCGCCTGTTATCACGATCACATTGATCTCGTGGTTCTGGCGGCACAACTCCATGGCATCGCTCATTTCCTGGATTGTGAGCGGGGTAAAAGCATTGTGCTTCTCCGGCCTGTTAATACTGATCCTGGCAATTCCATCATAAAAGTGAAACAGGATCTCCTTATAATGGACGATTTCTTTCCAGGGATTCTTTAGTTCCATATTTTTAATATATCTGATTTTAAATCCATGAAAACAGCATAATTCAATTTGCTATTAGTTGCAATTTCAAGTATGGATGACGGTCCTCCGGCTTTATGAAAGCCAGGCAAAATCTTTTTTAAAGATTCCGCGCTGTCGGCAGCGAAGTATTGCATGTTAAAATCATTGGCGGTACGTTCTGCGGTCAGGGTTTGCCTGGTTTCAAAATATTCTTCCAGCTCAGGGATTCCTGAAAGTCCATCAATCATCCTGAATATGCCGCCGCCATGGTTGTTAAGAATAATGATTTTAAGATTTGACAATTTATAATTATGCCACAGTGCGTTCCTGTCATAAAAGAAAGCCATATCACCGATAAAGAGGAAATTCATCCTATCCGAATTGATTGAAGCACCCACGGCCGTGCTCAAACATCCGTCAATCCCACTGGTACCACGATTCGAATAAACCCGGATATCCTTGGCGGAGGTCCCGATGTAATTTGCCAGCCTTACGGGAAGGCTGTTTGCCAGATGAAGGTTGCAGTGACCTTGCAATGACTCCAGGATAATTTTCACCGCTTCAAGTTCACCGAATTGATCCCGCGGAAAAAAGTTTTTTAAAATGCCGGCGGTTTGTTTTTCTTTTTTTATCCACTCCCTGGCAAAGGTTTGGTTGATATTGTCCTGGCTAAATTGGCTTACTATTTTCCCGAAGAATTTTCCGGGATCAATGCGAAGTATCCGCGACAGGGATTGAAATGTATCCGGGGCTTTCACGGCATCCTGTATATGCCAGTGATTTGCCGGCCTGGCATGACGCAAAAAGATTTTAAGGTTTTTAGAAAGGATGGAATTTCCAAATGAGATCACCAGGTCGGGATGCAGATCAGGGGGCATACCGGAAGGATTTCCCATAATGAACAAATCATGTTTATAGATGAATGGTTCGGGCTCGCCGTTCAGGTTAGCCAGGATATCACAGACCACCGGCAACCGGAAATGCATAGCAGCAGTGCGCAGTTGATGGATCAGGTCAGGAGAATATCCGCCTTGTCCGGGTACGATAAGAATATTCCTGCAGGTATTCCAAATTTGTCTCAGTGATTCCCATTCTTCTTCAGGAAATTCCGAAAATGTTTTCGAAAGCAAGGCGACATGATGTCCCGAGTCGGCGACAGCTTCGTTACTGTTGTCCGGGTAGAGGGGCTCCCTGAAAGGGAAATTAAGATGTATCGGCCCGGCAGGGGATGAGGCTGATAAATTGATCCCTTCTATGACCAGCCTTCGTGCATGCCATTGGGCATCGGGGTGATGCAGATCGACCGGGATATCGGCATTCCATTTTATATTATCACCGAATATCCCGGACTGATGGATAGTTTGACCGTCGGCCTGGTCAATCCACTCCGGAGGCCGGTCGGCCGTTAATACAATTAAGGGTATTTTCTGATAAAATGACTCTGCAACCGGCCCGCCGTAATTAAAAACAGCAGTTCCCGAGGTGCACACAAGAATTACCGGTTTCCCGGATGATAACGCCATGCCCAGAGCGATATAACCACCCGATCTTTCATCCGGAATAACATATGTATTGAATCCGGGATTCCTGGTGAATGATAAAGTTAATGGGGCAGATCTGGAACCCGGAGAAATAATCACATCCGTAATCCCATATTTCCGAAACAAATCAATTAGCCCGTAAAGGTTTCCGAATTCCATTGAATGGTTTGTTATTTGAAGAATGTCCTTCTTTCCGGATATTGAATCCAATTTTAATTTATCGTTTTCAAATGTGCTATTTTTAACGTAGTTATCTTTGAATGAGTAAAAACTGAGCTTAAGCAAGGATGCAGGGGAAGAATATCATTTCTAAGGGATTTAGGGTAAGTATAATTTTTCTATTTCTGCTTTCGGGTTGTCGTAATGAATATTTTACCACTTCCAGGTACCAGGATATAACATACCGGCCGTCTATTGCCATCCCGGTTGGGAACGCAGTTTTCTCAATAAACGATCTCCTGGTAAAACTCGATAGCGTAGTTCAGACCGGCGAGGGGGAAGACGGGGTTGTAGAAATTATTTACTACGATTCCTTATCGCCTGTTTACCTGGCCGAAAAAATTAATTTCATGGACCAGGAATTCAGTTCTTCCCTTAACCTCGGAATCAGCCAGCCACTAGACCTGGCTTCCGGGGAAAAAGTCGAATCGCCGGTATTTGATGATAATTATACTTTTGATACGCAAAATAATGAGTCGATCGATTCCGTATTCCTGAAATCATCATCTTTCAGGATCACGGTAACATCCTATATTTCAGGAGACATAGAATTGCATTTGAAGTTGCTATCCTTGCTGGATAATGATCAAATTCCCGTCAGCCTTGTTCTGCGATCCGAATTTGACGGTATTCTTCCATACACCAGGGATACACTGATTGATTTGGATGGGCTGAAATTCGATCTGACAAATGCAGGGACCACAGCCAATACTTTCAGCATAGAATCTTATTTTATTGTAAACTCCGGGGGAATCACGGTTAACCCTGGAGACCTTGTGGAATACCAGATCGAATTGAATGATCCGATAATCAAGTCGGCCTATGGCTACCTGGGTAATTATACGTTTACAATCCCTGAATCGGATTTCGACCTCAACTTTTTTAATTATGAAATTGAAGGGGATGTGGAACTCGAACACCCTTCCCTTGATTTCCAACTTTATAATAATGCCGGGTTGTCGGTCAGGATAGATTTCAACAGACTAGATTTTATATCAGGCAATACAACTTTGCCCCTGGCGGGAGACATCATTACAAATGGTTATATCATCGAAGGCCAGGCGCTTGATAAACAGGATGAATATGTTAAGTCCGGGTTCATCATCGGTCCGATGAATTCGAACATCGTGGAGGTAATCGGCCAGCTTCCCACCTCTGCCATAATTTCTTCATCGTTATTTTCCAATCCCCAACTTGACCCGGACCAAAAAAACTTTATCACGGATTCAAGCCATATTATCCCGGTAATCAGCGCCAGTTTGCCCTTGAGTTTGAGAATAACGGACCTGACTGGACGGCAGTCGTTTAAAATGAATGATTCAGATATTAATACATCGGATATTGAAAATGCAATCCTGAAGATTAAAATAATCAATGGACTGCCTCTTGGCGGCAGGTTATCAGTGTCGTTTTATAATGGATCTGGCGAGGAAACAGTCGATTTCTTTGACGGGTATCTGGATATTCTGCAGCCGGCAGTTACGGATAAAAATGGGTTTCCCGTTTCCAGTTATATTGATTCGACAGAAATAATTATTGAAAAAGCTCAATTTCCGGAAATCGTCAACAGCGATATTATTAAGTCAGAAGTGATATTGAATACAACCGGGAATAACGAGGGGAAGTGGGCAAAAATAACTCCCGATCAGTCACTTATCATCGAAATAGCCCTTCTTGTTAACCTGGACCTGGAAATTGAATTCGGCGAATGAAGAAAATCATTGCATCTATTTCCATGATATTTATTTACAGCCTTTCAGCCGGGCAGGGATCATTAACTTCATTCGGCCTTTACCGGAAAATTCCCATGGTGAATCAGTTTAATCCAGCCATTCAACCGGATTTTAAAGTTTATTTTTCTATTCCAACCCTGTCTGGAAACCTGCTTGATCTTTCGGCAGATTTTAAGGTTACCGATCTCGTTCAAAAGTCAGCAAACGATTCATTTTCTATCAACCTCGACAGGTTTCTTGACCAAATCGACAGGAAAATTCATTTATATGCAAGCTCCCAGATTAATCTTTTCCAAATGGGATTTCATACCAAGTCCGGATATTTTTCAGCTGTATCATCTGTTGGCTTTGAATCTATTATAATGGTACCGAAAGAAATCATGGAACTGATCATCAGGGGAAATGCGGCTTCCGGGATTATAGGTCAAAAAGTCCCCCTAAATAAACTCGGACAGAGTTCTTATGCTTACTGGAAAGCCGGGCTTGGTTTCTCACGAGATATTATGCCGGGTAAAATAACAGCAGGGGCGAGGATCAATCTGATCAGGGGCTTTGCATGCTTTCGTCTCGACTCAAGGGAAGCGGGATATATTTACACAGATCCGGGTAATTATAATATTACTCTGCGTTCGGGCGATATCCAATACGATATCTCCGGGTATCGCAACATTATTGAAGGTGAATTTGAATCCTCCGATATTCTGCAATACGGCAATCCGGGTTTTAGTGTTGACCTGGGGATTTTATATAAAATCAATAACAAGATTTCAGTATCCGGAAGCCTGGATGATCTTGGCTCCATAATCTGGAATACGGATACAAGGAATTTCCGGATGCAGGATAAGACGTTTACTTATGAAGGAATTGATATCGATAATATCCATAATCTCAATTCAGTTATTGATTCTCTTGGAGAAATGTTTACGCCTGAGGAAATCAGGGTAAGTTTCAGGCAAGGCCTGAACAAAAAATTATACCTGCATTCTTCGTATATGCTTAAAGAGGGACATGAAATTTCTATTACGATGAGGAATATAGTATTTCAAAAAAGTTTAATTAATATGTCAAGTCTGTCCTACCATTTGAAACTGGGCAAGCTGGCTGATCTCTCTGTCTCGTATTCCATTTCTGAACTCCGGTACAGTCACCTGGGGGCTGGATTCGCACTCGGACTGGGCGGATTTATCATTTATGCGGCTTCCGATAATATTCCGGGATTATTCTACCAGGTAAATTCTCATTTGGAAAATGTAAGTTTCGGAATGTTTATCGGGTTTAACCAAAAGGATTGAATATCTATATATTAATTTAAGCGAACCGATAAAATCAACACCAGGCTGGAAATGCGATTCATTGGAATTCCAATTAAGTCATTACGGTTTTTGGTCATCATCACTGCCGTAATCTTATATAATGGCTTGCCCATAAACGCGCAAATCGGAATCATGAATACCAACCCGCCATCGGTGAAATGGCAATACATCAGGACGCCTGGCTTTAATATTATATTTGAAAACAGTATAAGGAATGAAGCAAACCGCCTGGCCGCTTCGCTGGAAAGTATTTATCATCCGGTTAGCTCGGCATTGTTTGTAAAGCCCGGCAGGACCGCGATATTACTTCAGAATCAATCTGTTATATCGAACGGATTCTTCAGCACGGCACCGGTCAGAGCTGAATTCGGCATGTACCCTTCACAAGACAGTAACCTGCCTGGTTTATTAGGCTGGACTGATATGCTTTCTGTTCATGAGTATCGCCATGTCGCCCAGTTCAGGAAAAGCATCAGGGGTTTTAATAAGATGGTATTCTTTCTTTTTGGATATTCTGCCTCGGGTGTTCTTTCCCACCTTGCGGTTCCCGAATGGTTTTGGGAAGGGGATGCCGTATGGGCAGAAACCATCCTCACAGACGGGGGAAGGGGACGGATTCCCAATTTTGGCATGCTGATGAGGACCAATTTGTTGGAACGCGGACCATTTAATTATAATCTTCAATACCTTCAATCCTTCCGGCTTAACGTACCTGATTATTATGTAACCGGATATTATCTTACTTCATATCTCCGGAAAACCTATGGGAATGAAACCATTAACAAGGTCCTTGAAAAGACCTGGTCCCTGCCTTTCCTGCCTTACAGGTTTTCCGGCAGATTGAAAAAATTTACCGGCCACAGCCTGGCCATGAATTACAGGATGATGATCAGCAATCTGAACACAACCTGGGAACAACAGCTTCTCGGGATAAGCCCGACAAATGCGGATATCGTTACCCGGCATAGACCGGTGCGATATACCGATTATGAGTTCCCAGCCTATATGAGCGACGGGCAGATATTTTCTTTAAAATCGGGGATCGGTGACATTCAGACATTTGTCGTCTTTGATTCTTCCGGCACTGAAAACAAGATATTAAATCCCGGCGTAACAAACTTCAATGGTTACCCCACAGCCGCGGGTAATAAAATTGCCTGGAACGAACTCGCCTTTGACCCCAGATGGCCGACACGTACCTTTTCCGACATTAAGGTTTATGATATGAAATCAAAAGAAATAATCCGGATCACAAGGAAAGGACGTTATTCATCGGCCGGCCTTTCACCGGATGGGAAAAGGATCGTCACCATCGAAGTAACAACCGGCCTTGATTACAAGATTCAAATCCTTGATGCGTCGGACGGGACCATAATCGAGACACTCGGTAATCCCGCAGGTTATTTTTACCTGACACCAAGATTTTCATTCGATGGATCGAAAATAATTTTTATCGCC
>DATDPY010000479.1:0-6029 GCA_035292565.1 Cyclobacteriaceae bacterium
ATTTCACCAGCATCTTCCATGGCTTCATACCATGCCATCTGCCCCTGAGTTTGTGCCCAGGCTTGCTCAGGGGAGTTCCATCCGGGAATAAGATTTCCGGGCTTTACATACCTGGCGATCAGCGTGGCCGTACATAGGCTAATTTTTCCCCTCCTCATTTCAGGAAGCGCAACAGTTCCTTTTGACCTGTCGGGCTTATCGTTCATTCCTGCTTCCAGGTTCCTTATTTCATGAACCGGCTTACGCAAGTCCCTGTTCCACTCCATGGCATTCATAGCCAGGTCAAGATGCCCGTCGTAAATAAAGGATTCGTAAATTACCATCTTCTCAATGCCTGATCATCCGATCACGGGCAATCACGCGCCAGGTTGCAGTAAATTTATTTTCTTCGATCACATAAACTTTTTCATACAGGGCCACTGTCGGGCATATGTGGAACGGAAAACCGTAGATCGCCTGTCCGACAGCGAAAGCAGTATTATCGCCGACGTTCACAACCAAATGCTCCTCACTATGCCCGATAAACTTTGCGTCAGGCAGATCGGGAAACTTAACTCGTGAATTCAGGGGATTCTCTGAAGCCACGGCTTTATGGCCCAGGTCGAGGCAGATGAAGTTGCCTGCCAGCCTGGAAATTACCCGGGTTACAAGTACCGCAGCGATGTTAAAAGAAAGATCTTTAAAAGAATCATCATAGCTCCAGTCCCAGAAAAGGACGGTCCCCGGGCTGCAGATAACTTTATTTCGTTTCGCGTGGATCGGGAAAGTAGGAGTGCCGCCTGCCACAATTTCAGGATCGACGCCGAATCGAGATTGGATCCTTGCAGCTATATCCGGGATCGCTTTAAATTCGTCGTCACAATGCCTTTTCCGGGAAAAGGGGTCGTTTTCCCGGATATGCCCGTCATAAACATGGAGGCCTACCGGGCTGACACCAGGGGCATTCCAGGCATGCGCGAATAAATCAATTACTGAAGAAGGCTCGGCTCCGGTGCGATGATTACCCGAGTCGACATCGATAAAAATATCCAAAGCATTGCGGCCCCGGGCGAAAAATTCAGAAATGCGATCAACAGTATCCGTATTATCCACGATTGCCGAGAATACAGTGCGGGGATAGAATCTTGTAAGCTCGTAAAGACGTTCTATTTTGGGGCCGACCGGTTGGTGGGCTAGAAGCACATCGGGAGCCCCGGCTAAAGCCAGCATTTCCGCTTCGGCTATGGTTGCGCATTTGAATTTCTTAATCCCGGCCTGCCGCTGCAGCCTAACCACTTCAGACATCTTATAGGTTTTCACGTGAGGTCTGAGATTCTCCGGTCCTCCCGCAATCCTGACCATTTCTTCAATATTTTTCTTCACGCGCCCTGGATATACGAGCAATGCGGGAGTGTCGATCTCGCCAATGTTGTTAACGTTATACCACTGATCTTCCTTCATGTCAGGATGTGCCGTTATCAGATAAGTTCAAAAATAGCTTCGATCTCTACGGTTATATTTTCCGGAAGACTACTCATGCCAACTGCGCTCCTCACGCCCACGCCATTATCTTCTCCGAACACTTCCGCAAATAGTTCGCTGCACCCATTGATCACGTAGGGATGCCTGTCGAATTTAGGATCTGCATTCACCATTCCCAGCACCTTGACCACTCTTTTGATCTTATTCAGGGTACCCAAATTGGTTTTTAATGTAGACAATATTGCCAGTCCGGTCTGACGGGCTGCCTCCTTGGCCTGGTCGGCGTTCATTTCTTTGCCGGCCCGCCCTTTGATCAGGCTGCCGTTGTCGAGTATCGGCCCATGACCGGAGACATACGCCAGGTTGCCGGAAATCAGAAATGGTTTGTAAAGTCCTTTGGGTACAGGGGCCGGGGGAAGGTGAATTCCTTTCTTATCGAGTATTTCATCAGGGCTGAGATGGCTCATAGAATTAGGGTTATTGATTCATTAAAAAATCTCTGCTTACAGTTTCAATGTACAAAAAGCCTGCAAAAATCCGAAATTTATTTGCGTTTTATCTGCATCGATCGGCCTGATCTGCGGGAAAGATAATCGATGTATTAGCTGATAAACAAATTCAATATCAGAACTACGATCAATCCGCAAACAGAAAGTATTGTTTCCATGAACGACCAGGTTCTGATGGTGTCCCAGATGCTGAGGTTGAAATACTCCTTGAAGAGCCAGAATCCCGAATCATTGACATGAGAGAATATGATGCTTCCCGAGCCAACTGCCAGAACCATGATCACCGGGTTGGCCCCCGTCTGGATCATCAGGGGGGCAATGATGCCCGCTGTAGTAAGCCCGGCAACAGTTGCGGACCCAATGGCAATCCTGATCAGCGCGGCCATTCCCCATCCCAGGATGACCGGTGAAACATTGATGTTTTTCAGGATATCGGCAAGGTATGAATTCAGCCCTGTATCGGTAAGCACTTCCTTCAGGGCTCCCGCGCCCGCAATGACCAACATGATCATTACGATGCTTTTTATCCCTTCAACCATCGAAGCCGTAATCCCGGGGATCTTCTTACCCTGCCTGATCCCAAGGGTGTACATTGCGAGCAGCACGGCGAGGACCAGTGCCATGGTGGGATCACCGGCAAAATTCAATATTGAAAGCAATACCCCCTCTTTCATTTCCCATTGTTTTGCTGCAGACGAAGCAACCATTAAAAGGACAGGAAAAAGTGCAGTGAATAAGCTGATGCCAAAACCCGGCATTTCCTCCTTCTTTAATTCCCTTTTGTCGAAAAAAGCATCGAGGGGATTGGATTTGATATTCTTCAATGTTTTTGAAAATAACGGCCCGGCAACCAGCAGCATGGGGATCGACATTAAGGTTCCCCACATGATGGTCTGACCCATATCCGCACCGAGTTGTTGAACCAGTGCGGCAGGGGCGGGATGTGGCGGAAGAATACAATGTGTGACAGACAGTGCGGTAATCATCGGCATACCCAGAAAGATTACCGGTGTTTTTGTGCGGAAGGCGATGGTGCAAACCAGAGGCACAAGCAATACAAATCCAACCGAGTAAAATAGGGGGACGCCGATGAGGAATCCGGCCACCATCAGGGCCCATTGGGCATTGCCTGACCCGAATTTTTCGATAAAAGTAACCGATATGCGCTGGGCTGCTCCGCTATCAGCGACGATCTTTCCCAACATGGCTCCAAATCCAAGAATGATCGCAAGCGAGCCCAGGGTGCTGCCAATCCCCCTTTCAATCGATGAACTGATCTTCAGGGGATCCATGCCCCCGGCAAGTCCCACCAGTATGGCAACAATCAAAAAGGATATAAATGCATCGATCTTAACATATACTGTCAGGAGAATGAGGATTATTAATCCTGCGATGAGTATCAGGATTGGCATTTTGTTTCGGTTTTGTTTGTTGGCAAAATAAGAATCCTCCGGCATATATGAAATTTAAATATCGTGATTATCAACATTTCAGGATTTCAGGATTCAGGATTTCCTTAATGTATTGACCAGTTATTTAGAATTGAATTACGGCTCGGCGCCTGTAATCTGCCGGTCAGATGCCGGTTTCGCGGTTCCGGCAACATTTTTTTTCTTGTGGGCGCGATTACAGCGATTTTTATATCGAGTATCTTGCACCTGGGAATCCACAGGATTTCAAAACAGATTTTTTTGAAATATAATCAATCAGGTTCCTGAATGATGAAAACACGAGGAATTAGTGATCTTTTTCTCCCCAGAAAAGTAGCCTACCATGTTAAGATCATTCTCGGTAGCCTGTTGGCAACAATTATATTCCACCTGATTCGAGGCTGGGATGATATAAATCCGGATTCAATCTGGATTTTTTTGCTGATTTTAATCCAACTCGAGATTTTTATATGGCTGGGTTATAAATTCTTCAATATATCTTCGACACTGACGGCAAAAGAATATCTCAACAAGGTAATTGTAAGGTTATTCTTTTTCTTTATCCTGGTCATGTTCATTTCTGCAATTGTGCTGGTCCTGGTCTTTTACAGTCAATCGATAATTTATGGCAGTGATTTCAGTAATGTATTTTCACATTTAATCAGGGTGGAAACACGGGGATTTTTTATTTCTTATGCCAGCGGGATGTTAGTCGGAACAATAATTTTCCTGTATGTTCAGTGGATTGAATCGTTAAAGCGGGAACAAAAGCTCAGGGAGGAGAAGCTGATATACAGGTATGAAACCCTGAAAAACCAGGTCCGCCCGCATTTCCTGTTCAACAGCCTGAATACCCTTTCGGCGATGGTGCAGGAAAATGAAGCAGCCGACAGGTTTATTCAGAAACTATCCTCGATTTACAGGTATTTACTTGAAAACGCAGACCAGGATTCCGTTGAGCTCGAAAAGGAAATCGGCTTTGTCAGGGATTATTTTTATTTACAGCAGATCAGGGATGAGGGAAAGGTTGTTCTAAGCATCGGGGACTTTGAAATTAAGGGTATTCGGATCATTCCTATCTCCCTGCAGATCCTGGTTGAAAACGCGCTGAAACACAATGCGGCCACCCGTGATCATCCCCTTAAGATCCATATCAGCCGCGTGAATCATGATTATATCGTCGTAAGAAACAACCTGAGGAAGAAAACCGTACTTGAAAGTTCCTCGGGAATCGGATTAAAGAATCTTTCGGAAAGGATATTGCTTTCCACTGGAAAGGAGTTGTCTATTCAGGAAAATTCGGCTGAATTTATTGTGAAAATTCCTTTGATCATAAAATGATATGAATATTTTGATCATTGAGGATGAAAAGCATGCATCGGATAAACTAAAGAAAATGCTGGGAGTACTGGATCCCGGGATCAGGGTTGTTGATGTACTGGAATCCGTTCAGCAATCGGTTGAGTGGCTGATGGCACGACAGGCTCCGGACCTTATTTTCATGGACATTCAGCTCGACGATGGGATTTGCTTTGAGATTTTTGAAGCTGTGAAAATACAAACCCCCGTTATTTTTACCACCGCATTCGATGAATACGCATTGAGGGCATTTAAGGTAAACAGTATCGATTACCTTTTAAAACCCGTGGATAAAGGCAACCTGGCGGCGGCGCTGGAAAAATTCAAAACATTATATGCGGGTAAATCCGCCTCCATCCCGGAAATTGAAAGACTGATCAGCCAATTGGGTGGAAGTTATAAAACGCGGTTCTTCATAAAGGCGGGTGAGCACTGTAAATCTGTCCCAGTGTCGGAGGTCAAATGCTTCTATATCGTGGGAAAGGCAACGTTAATGAAAACGGCTTCCGGTTTCCACTACGGCCTCGAATATTCCCTGGAAAATCTCCAGAAAATACTGGATCCGGTAAAATTCTTCAGGATCAACCGTGGCCACATCATTAACATTGATTTCATTCATGACATCATCTCATATTCGGCCAGCCGTCTCCTCGTGGTACTGAAGGATGAAAAAGAAATTCCCAATCTGATTGTCAGCCGGGAAAAGGTTCCCGAATTCCGGCAATGGCTTGATAGGTGAAGTCGGAGGTCGGAAGTCGGAGGTCCGAGCATCAATTGTCATGAAAAATCTCCTCGTTAAACGAAATAATCTGACATCTGATCTCAGACCTCCGACATCGGCTTTTCCATTATAAGTGAACAATCATTTACAAATTCATTTTCAAACTCCTATATTTATATTAATTTTTTAATTACAAACTATGGATTTTTTTTCACCTGTCATTCTCGGCCGTTCCGGACTGAAAGTCGGCCGACTGGGAATATCCTCAAGTTATGGCGCGCCCGCTGAAGCATTCGAGGAAGCATTCGAAAGGGGGTGCAATTATTTTACCTATGGCACTTTCATCAAAGGAGGTTCACCTGAGATGCGCAAGGCCGTAAGGAACATCACAGCCAAAGGACTCCGGGATAAACTGGTGGTGGCGGTAATTACCTATGCCCATTGGCCCTGGCTTACCACAAAAATGCTGCCCCGGGACCTTAAAAAACTCGGGACTGATTACGCCGATGTGCTAATCCTCGGATATTACAGCTCCCCGCCCGATGAGCG
>DATDPY010000480.1:0-9569 GCA_035292565.1 Cyclobacteriaceae bacterium
ATGTCGCTGGCATCCATGAACCGGTCGGGCGGCAATTCGGTTCCTTCCCAGCTTGAAGTCAGGGTTGCCCCGGGGAGCACTGCAGTAACCCGGATGCCCTTGGTCTTCAGCTCTTCACGGAGGACCCTGGTCAATCCATACAAGGCGAATTTTGAAATGCAATATGATCCTCCATTCACATAAGCCGTGATACTGGCCGTGGAGCACATATTGAAAATATGGCCCGATCTCCGGGCAATCATCCCCGGCGTCACTGCCCGGCATAAATGATAAGCGCTGAAAACATTTACGTTCATCAGCTTTTCCAGAACCCCGTCTGGCTCATTATGTACCTGGCCCGGCATAAAAATTCCGGCATTATTCACGAGGACATCGACCGGCCTGCCGGTCTCCTGAATAAACTCCGAAAACTGTTGTACCCCCTCCCGGTCGGAGAGATCGGCGACCAGGGTATAAAGCCGGCATTCCGGATGCTTATCCCTGATATCATTGCTGAATTTTTCAAGATCTTCCCGGGAACGGGAACAGGTTATAATATCAAATCCTCCGGAAGCAAATTTGTGGTTCACGGCCAGGCCGATCCCCCTCGTTCCCCCCGATAAAACCAGCATTTTTTTCACAGAAATTCCAGTTTAGCCCGATGTGGATAAAGTTATGTAATAATCCCAATATTGTTGTTTATTTGTCGCGCGCATCATTAAATTAGGCCTTCTAAGCAGGATTTCACCCGGATGAAGCAAATCGGCAAGTATTTCATTTTCATGTATTCCCTTTTTGTGAAACGTGAATCATTCATGACCTATGTCCGGCTTACTGTCGATGAATGCATTAAGGTGGGGATCGATTCCATTTTCATCGTCGTAATCATATCAACTTTTATCGGGGCGGTGACGGCGGTTCAAACAGCCTACAATCTTGTTTCGCCCCTGATCCCTAATTATATTATCAGCGTGATCGTCAGGGACAGCATCCTCCTCGAACTGGCTCCGACCATTACTGCCATCGTATTTGCCGGCAAGGTTGGATCCAACATGGCTGGCGAGCTTGGGACCATGAGAATTACCGAGCAGATCGATGCCATCGAGGTCATGGGGATCAACTCAGCCTCATTCCTGGCGCTTCCGAAAATCATTGCCTGTATATTAATGTACCCGTTGCTGGTGATCCTTGCCGGCTACCTGGGCATGTTGGGAGGATACCTGGCAGCTACCTTTACCGGCGAAATGACACCCTATGAATACATTTACGGGATCAGGGCGGATTTCATCGAATTCAACGTGGCATTCGGACTTATAAAATCCTATGCCTTTGCATTCTTAATATCATCGATTTCATCATTTACCGGCTTTTACACGCAGGGCGGCGCTCTCGAAGTGGGCAAGGCCAGTACCAAGGCCGTGACCACGAGTTGTATCGCCATACTTTGCGCCGATTACCTTCTTGCCCAATTATTACTGTAATGACATGATCCAGATCAAAAACATAACAAAATCATTCGAAGGCAGGAAAATCATCGAAGGCATCGACGGAACCTTTGAGGCCGGGAAGGCAAACCTTATAATCGGGTCAAGCGGAACGGGAAAGACCGTGTTATTAAAATGTATCGTTGGATTAATGGAACCCGATGAAGGGGATGTCACTTTCGACGGCAGGAACTTCCATCACGCCAACCGCGATGTTAAAACGGAGATCAGGAGGGAAATTGGAATGTTGTTCCAGGGCGGCGCCTTGTTCGATTCAAAGACCGTGGAGGAGAATGTCCGTTTCCCGCTCGATATGCTTACGGAAATGGCCAAGGACCAGAAGCTGGACAGGGTGAATTTTGTATTGAAAAGAGTGGGACTGGAAAATGTAAACCATTTGATGCCTTCCGAGATCAGCGGGGGGATGAAGAAAAGGGTGGGCATTGCCAGGGCTATCGTTAACCAGTCGAAATACCTGTTTTGCGATGAACCCAATTCGGGGCTCGACCCTCAGACTGCCATCCGGATCGACCGTCTGATTGAAGAGATCACTGAGGAATACAATATTACCACCATCGTAGTTACCCATGATATGAATTCCGTTATGCAGATCGGGGACTATCTCCTTTTCATGCATAAAGGCCGCAAATTGTGGGAAGGAAATAACAAGGAGATCCTGAACGCGAATGTAAAAGAATTGCAGGATTTCATTTACGCCAATAGCCTCGTGGTGGCCTTGAAGGAGATGGAGGATCAGAAGCAGTAATGGATGAATGGTCAATGCTAAAACTCGAAGCTTCGCCCTGCAAGATATAATGGGAGTATTTAGTTGTTACAGGTTCCAGGTTCCAGGTCTCATCGCTGTTCTTGATGACTCCGAAAATTGCCAACTGCCTTTTGCCAACTGGTTACCGGTTCCAGGTTCCATTGTTGTACTTGATGATTTCGAAAATTGCCAACTGCCCTTTGCCAACTGCCAACTGATCCCTCAATCCTCAACCGGCAGCTCAATATAAAAAGTAGTTCCCTTATTTTCCGCCGACTCAAACCAGATCTTCCCTCCTGCATGTTCAACAGCCCTGCGGGCAACGGCCAGCCCTATTCCCGAACCCGTGAATTTAGTGCTGAAATTCGGCATGAAGATCCTGTCGCGGATAGAATCCGGGATCCCCTTGCCGTTGTCGGCAACCGATATGTTCACCCTGCCGTTGTTTTGCTGCATGCATACCTTTACCTCTGCTGATTCCCTTCCTTCAACTGCCTGGATTGAATTGATGATCAGGTTGGAAAAAGCCCTGCCCATCCAGTATTCATCGCCCTTGATAAAGATTTCTTCACTGGGTTGCGCGAAAGAAATCCTCGCCTGATCGTTATTTACATATAATCCGGCTACCTGCCTGAGCAAACCGGAAATATCGAACCTGGCGGATGAAGGGACAGGCATCTTCGCATAATTGGAAAATGAATCGGCAATACTGCTCAGGGTTTCAATATTCAAAAGCATTGAATCGATGGACTTCTCGTAGATATTTTTTTCTCCTTTTCCGGAAGTTTCCATCTTCATTTTAAGATGCTGGAGCGTTAGCTTCATCGGAGTGAGCGGATTTTTGATCTCGTGGGCCACCTGTTTTGCCATCTCTCGCCACCCCGCTTCCTTCTCGCTTTGTGCAAGGGCCTTCTTGCTTAGTTCCAGCTTGATAAGCATCCCGTTATATGCTTCGACGAGCTGGCCGATCTCATCGGGCGAGTAATAATCGATCGGATCATTGTTCCCCGTGAGGGTGGTCCTTCTGATCCTGTAAATCATTTGCTTCAGGGGGAAGACAAGGTAGGTGGAAATAAAATAGGAAATGAAAAGGAACCCGATAAAGATCAGCGTAAAGGTGTTTATCACACTCACGATCAGGTTGATAATCCTTCGTTCGATGCTGGCCTGTGACCTGAAGAAGGGTACGCTCAGGATCCCGAGCAGGTCGCCGGACTGCGTGGAATTTACGGCCACAAATGCAGATTTATAATTCAGCTTCCCGATATTCTCATTCAGGATCATGCTTGTATAGGACGAACCGGTGATCCTGACCAGGGCCCCTGGATTAATATAGTTGGATATGAGCTTCTTCTCAAATACGGTTGGCTGGGAAGTGGCGATCAGTTTCCCCCGCTGGAAATCCACGCCATAAATGTTGATGTCGGATTCGGTAAGTCCGGCTATATCGGAGACCTGGTTGTACAGCTCCTCCCTGCCGATCCGGTTTTCAATATATTGTTCGAGCACCGGGCCGAGGTTAACCCCGGTAGATTCAGCTTTCTTCAGGAAAATATCCTGCTCTTCGAGGGAATAATCCCTGGAAATCCTCGAGATGGTGATCAGGCTGATGATCACCAGCGGGATAAAAAATGCGAGGTTTACAAACAACTGAATCCTTGTAAGGTAGTTCATCTCCCTCCCTTTCAGCATGAAGTAGATATAATAAATCGTCAGCAGCGTCAGTAAGCCAAAAACCTGGATCAGGAAAATGAAGGAAAAATTCGCCAGGACATACGAAACCGGGTATTCCTGCCAGGTAATGACCAGCATCTTGTTTTTTGTGCCGTGATAGCCCTGGTGCCGGAATCCCGATTTTGCGATACCCAAGGTGAATAATTCTGTTCCGTGGAGCCAGTTGCCGTTAAAATCTTTTTGGTAATTGAAGTCCCCTGAAGTATAGGAAAGCAGGTTTCCGTTAAAAATGGCGTAATTATAGAGATCATCGTAATACCCCGACAGAAACCTTTCATCCAGCAACAACCTCGGATATACCGTATTCCTGATCACTTTCTTCAGTTTAAGAACGAGAACCACATATCCCGCCACCTGGTCATACCTGTCGATCGGGATAAAACTTAGATACCGCCTTGAGAGAACCGGTCTTTCCTGCTGGTAATAATACAGACCTTCATATTCCGTCCGGTAGCGATCGAGGGCAAACTGGGATTTTATATCATCGTATTTAAGACCCGACGGACTGTTTAACGGCAGGCCCTGGCTGTTGAATAAAAGTATGTTTACATCAAACTTTTCGAGGTAGTTGTTCAGGTAAGTTTTTAAGATCTTCTGCTCTATGATATCCTTCGAGGCGAAAGGGCTGAATAACCGGTTTTGAATAAAAACATCTCCGTTGATATTTCTTGCAGCCTCTGCGATAAAATATTCCGTCATGATATCCCTGTCTTCAAGAAGCTGAAATGCAAACCGGTCATGTTCAACTTCATTTTTCTTGTGCACCTCCCTGAAAACCGAGATGCTTCCTGACAGGGCGCAAATTATGGTGCAGATAAGGACGAACACAAATGTTTTATACCGAAGCCTGTTAAATAGCCCGCGAATGCCCAGAGCTGAAATGATCATCACGAAGCCCAGGGTGACCAGAATCAGCATATATAAATTGAAGCCAAGCAGGAAGGCGACCAATAAAAAGATAAGCCCGCCGGCAAGCTGGGTAACGGCAATTTTTAATTTCTGAAAGCGAAGCAGCCTGAAAAATATGGAATTGTTAATATAAACCGCCATAAGGAAGATGATGGAAGCCAGGAAATACAAACTAAAGCTGAATACTTTATGGAAAGGATAATCGAGATCGGCGGTTATATCGGCATTCCACCGGGAATGCTGGGAGAGCGACCCCACCAGGCGGAACATGATCAGGACCAGGAAAATGTTTACAATAGCCAGGACGAATGAATACAGGAATGAAGCCTTGCTGTCGGCGAGATAAAAAACCCTGTAAAGGCTTTTCTTATTATAAACCGAGAAAAGAAAACCGATGATGGTCAGTACGGTGAGCATGTTGAGCAGGAGATCGCCGAGGGAGGCATTATAGAAGGAAGATGCATAATTGAGCGGGTCGAAAACCGGGATCTCCACGAGGGTATAAGGGAATTCAGTGATGACCATGATCAACCTGATGGTTATGAGGCTTAGCGTGAGGAAAACCAGGGCGGTCGCGTGTCTCGCGACTTCACGAAAATAAATTGTTTGAAATATAACCCCGCTTACGGTCAGGCCAAGACCTGCTAACAGGAAGAATAAAAGCAGGTATTCATATATGCCGGCATCAGGCCTGTACCCAGGGTAAAACTCAACGGAAAAGAGAAAAGTGCCGTCGTCGGCGGCAATCCTGTTGGATTTGTCGGGTGAAGGAAACAGCGTTAGCTGGGGATGGCGGAAAATATCCGGGTTCAATCCTGATTGCAGGTATTGATTTGATATCTCGTATTTCCTATTCAGGTAAATGAGTGTGATGAAATCGAATTTATCAGCGTCCCTGGTTACCTGTTTTTTTATAACCAGGTAAGAACTACCCGATATTTCCCTGTAAGCATATTTAAAATCATCAGCCAGGGACTCATATTCCGGCACGACGGAATGATCAGACCAGAAAAACAGGGATCCATTCCGGAAAACATAAAAGGGAAATGAAAAACGGTAATTAAATCCGGAAAAATCACTCAGGTCGGATTCATTAATGATCTTCCCGAGGTCGTTCTGTTCGTTTTCCGCCCTGGAGATAACCTGATCGATATTCCTGCTGATCTGTGCAACAAATCTTTTTTCCGATGTGAGGCGATCCCGGAAAAAAGAAAAAATCACGGTACTGACCAATACCAGGAGAATACCGGCCACGATCAAATAAAATGCTTTTCTTGAACCTGTAAGCACGGTTTATCCGGATACGTTACCTACTAATGTAAAAAAAAAATCCCTAATCAGCACCATCCCCCCGGTACCGGATCCCGCCGAATAAGTGGAGATACAGGACCCTTGAATACCGGAAGGATAAGGGATACAGGATCAGCGTGCAAAGGAAAGTGCCGGAGGTATAAACCCAGACCGAAGGGTCATTGAAAAATATATATAATGCAATCCCAACCACAATGAAAATGATCATGGAAAATGCATAGCTCACGTACATCGCCCCGGTGTAGAACCCGGGCTCGATATCATAAACAAGTCCGCATTGCGGGCATGCATGGAACATTTTATCGTAACCCGAAAGATTGTACGGTTTATGCGAAAACATCGGCCCCATTCTGCACCTGGGGCACCTAGCTGATATGACGGATCCGAATTTTGTTCTTTCTTTCATTTTTCCTGCTTTCCCGGAGCCATAGCCATACCAGTACTGCGGCTGCCAGGTAAGGCATCACGAAAAGGTACAGGATGCCGGCATTCAACGAAGCGGCAAAACTTTCATGCCCTTCTGAAATGCTGTTTTCCACGGTAGCCCGGCACATGGCACATTGGGCCCTGACAACCATAACCGGGCCGAGCAGCAACGCTATAATGAATATGTATTTCATTTTCCTGGCCGGCAGATTTTCATCAATAATAAGGCCGTATCATCCAGTAAACAATAACGCCGGTGAGTGAAACATATAACCATACCGGCAATGCAAATTTAACGATTTTTTTATGCCGGTTGAAATTTCCCGTCAAGGCATAATAAAATGCGAAAAGGACGAACGGAACAACCATGGCAGCCAAAACAATATGTGAAATCAATAGCAGCAGGTAAACATTCCTCGATTTGCCAACAGCATCGGCTTCCGACAATTCCAGGATACCGTCGTGGTTGGCATCACCGAAAACAGTGCTCGCAGTCAGGTAATGGTAAGTGATATAGGAAACCAGGAAAATAATGCCCATAATAACGGACATGGTCATGACCCGGTGATGCCATTCTTTCTGATCATTTCGGATCAGGATAAAACCGGTGATTAGCATCACAACCGTAACCGAGTTTAGGGCTGCATGGAGGTGGGGAAGTAAGGATACCCATCCAATACCAGGTGTGGCCGGGCGACCCCTGAAAAGCAGAATGCCGACAACCGCCGGCACGAGGATGGAAATTGCTGTAAGGAAAAGATAAACCCACCTGTCATTTTTCATCTTGTTGGTATTCATTAAGCAAGATCTTTAATTCAAGGATCAGCCTTTCAACTTCTTCGAACTTCCAGCTTTCATAAAAGCCCCTGATCCTTCCCTCGTCATCAATCACCACCCAATAGGAGAACATTTTATTTTTGTCCGGCAAAAGTAGCACGCATCTTGCAAAATGGGAAACCTCCGCAGAGTTTCCTCCAAAAGTCATCAGGTTAATTCCGGGGACAACCCATGATTCCGCTGCATCGGTCTTGCGTTCTATATAAATTGCCACCGCTTGCAGGATCCCCGGGGAATCAATATCGGATAATACCCTTCTTATTTTTTCAACATGCATGTTCCTTGCCTCAACACCGGCCGTGTCCACGATGGAAATGATCGTGAATCTATTCTTTAAGAGAAGCGTGTCGCAATGGCCTTCACGATCACGGACGAAAGGAATGCACGACACCCTGTAATCGGAATCAGGAGCCTGGCAATCCGGATCTGCCTGGATTTGCCCGTCAGTAAAATACACGGGCACCGAGAATTTATTATCCCCGCAGAATTTCAGGAATAATAAAAGAAATATAGGAATCAGCAGGGTCGCTGCCAGAATGACCCGCTTCAGGTAACTATTGATATTTTTCAAAGAAGAACTTGACGGACTTAAACCGCAGTCCCCAAAGTTAAAAAAACTTTGCTTTGAAAACCGATCCTCCTTCAGTGATCAATGCAATGATCAGCCAAACAACCAGGACCATGGGCAGGATAATTGACCATATCATTACTTTCACCTCGTATTTTAGGTGCATGAATTCGGAAACGATATAAAAGGCTTTCACAAGGGTAAGCATAATGAAGACACTGGTAAGCAGGACGCCCCTTGGCATTGAAAGTGCCAGGAAGAATTCAATAGATGTTATAATACCCAGGATAACGGCTATCCTGATCAATTTCCTGATCTTATCCTTGTTTACCGGCTGGGGCTGGATTGTAGAAACTTGATGATGCGTTGATTCCATATGGCTGTTTATTTTATATCAGGTAATAGAACGTGAAAACGAAAACCCACACGAGGTCAACAAAGTGCCAGTATAATCCTACTTTTTCGACCATTTCATAATGTCCTCTCTTATCATAGGTCCCCACAACTACATTATAGAATATCAGGCCATTGATCAGCACGCCGCTCAATACATGAGTTCCATGAAATCCTGTGATGAAAAAGAACAGGGAGGCAAACAGCGGAGGCCCGTATTCATTCACGTGGAGATTTGCTCCAAAGATTTTAACGCCATTAACGGCAAGCCCATTTTCCGTGCCATGGATAAAATGTGACCATTCCCAGGCCTGGCAGCTTAGGAACAGGATGCCACCCACGATCGTCCACAGCATCCACTTGGTCACATCTTTCCTGTCCATCCGGTGCCCCGCTTCCACTGCAAGCACCATGGTAACGGAGCTCAGGATCAAAATGAATGTCATGATCCCGACAAAGAGAAGCGGAAGATGAATGCCATGGAGGAACGGCGCGGCGGAAAATATTTTTTCGGGCACCGGCCAGTAAAGCTGGGATGGCTTGAATTCGGAAAGCAATCCCGTATACGCTGGATAACTATACCTGAGGAAGCCGTAAGTGATGAGGAGGCCGGAAAATGTAAATGCATCCGATAACAGGAAAAACCACATCATCATCTTTCCATAGCTTACATTATAGGGAGAAATTCCTCCGCGCCAGGGGCTGGGTTTTAAATCCTTTGCAATTGCCGTTGCTTCCATTTCCGATAATATTTATTGATACAGGTTTAGAAATACGAAAAGATAAATCCAGAGACCTCCTAGGAAATGCCAGTATGTTGCGCACATTTCAATGGGGACAAGATTCCTGGAATGGATCTTATATTTTAATGAACCGATTAATACGACCGATAAAAAGACAACCCCGCTTACCAGGTGAACTGCATGCAGGCCGGTCAGCACATACAGGAACGACCCTGAAGGGTTGCCCACAAAATAAATATCCTGGTCGACAAGCTGGATCCAGGAATAGTATTGTCCGGCCAGGAAGATGGTCCCCAGTCCCAGCGTAACCGACAGGAACAGCCTGATATTTCTGATGCTGTCCTTCCTGGCGGATTGCAATGCCGTATGCATGGTAAAGCTGCTCAACAGGATTACGGCCGAGGTAAACCAGAATACCT
>DATDPY010000481.1:0-2631 GCA_035292565.1 Cyclobacteriaceae bacterium
TAAAACGGTCGCAATATATTCCACGGCAGATAAGGAAAGCCTTCATGTTCGGTTTGCGGATGAAGCGGTCTGTGTTGGCCCTCCACCCAGCCTCCTGAGCTATCTGAATGTTCCCAATATCATTGCCGCCGCCGAGATCACCAATGCGGATGCCATTCATCCTGGATACGGCTTCATGTCGGAAAATGCGGAATTCTCGAAAATCTGTGAAGAATATAATATAAAATTTATAGGGGCCTCCCCTGCCATGATCCAGGCCATGGGCGATAAATCCACTGCCAAGGAAACAATGAAGAATGCCGGCGTGCCCACTATTCCCGGGTCGGAAGGTCTGGTGGAAAATGTCGGGGAGGCCAGGGAAATTGCCAGGTCGGTTGGCTACCCGGTTATTATAAAAGCAACCGCAGGCGGAGGCGGAAAAGGCATGAGGCTTGTGAACGAACCTTCCGAATTCGAAAAGGCCTGGAGTGCGGCCAGGCTTGAGGCCAATAATGCCTTCGGCAACGACGGAGTCTACCTGGAGAAATACATCGAAAGCCCGCGGCATATCGAGATCCAGATCATGGGCGACCGCCACGGGACTGTCGTCCATATGTCGGAAAGGGATTGCTCCATCCAGCGGCGTCACCAGAAACTCGTTGAGGAAACCCCCTCTCCCATCATTTCTGAAGAAACCAGGGAAAAAATGGGAAAAGCCGCCGTCAAGGGCGCCATGGCAATTGGTTATGAGGGGGCCGGTACTATCGAATTTCTGGTCGATAAACACCATAATTTCTATTTTATGGAAATGAACACCAGGATCCAGGTGGAGCACCCGGTTACCGAACAGGTAACTGACCAGGACCTGGTTGCACAACAGATACAGGTTGCGGCAGGGAAACTCATTCCTAATGAGAATCATTATCCCAGGCGCCATGCCATGGAATGCCGGATAAACGCGGAAGACCCTTACAATAACTTCAGGCCTTCTCCGGGCAGGATTACCACCTGCCACTTCCCTGGCGGACGAGGCGTTAGGGTCGACAGCCATATCTATTCCGGCTATACAATTCCCTCCAATTATGATTCCATGATCGCCAAACTGATCGTTACGGCTTCGTCGCGTGAAAGGGTGTTAATGAGGATGAAAAGATCGCTTGAAGAATTTGTCATTGAAGGGATACAAACAACCATTCCTTTTCACCTGAAACTTATGGACAACAAGGATTTCAGGAAAGGGAATTATACAACGAATTTCCTGGAGGAATTCCGGTTTAAATAAAAACCGGGAAGAAATTAATACACGCTAAACCTGTTGACCAGCCTGAAGATCCGGTCAGATGTTACGAATCCGGCTCCTCGCTCAATCCTTGAATATTGCTGCATGAAACAAAGTTCAAAGCGGTAATATTTATTGATTTCATATCCCAGACCGAGGTTGAACCTGTTTTTGTTCACATATTGTTCTACGTTACTCCCTGCCAGATCCATAAATATCTCCATGCTTGGCCAAACATAAAATACCCTTGCTGCCAACTCCGTACGGTTGATCGGGATAAACGATTGAAGCGTATATTTTGTCCGGAGCGAATTAACCTCTTCCTGTGACCCGCTCTGAAAGAAAAAGCGTTCCTCGACCCGTAATTGCTGCTGAATGGAAAACCTCCTGAACCTGGGGTAACTAACCAGGATTCCCTGCCAAGGCCGGATCTCAAATATGGTGTTGTCCATCTCATCGGTATAGGCAAGTACCAGGCTCCCCTGAGCCTGGAGGGTATTATTTAGTCAGCCCTTAAAAAACCGGTAACTATCTGAATATCAATAAATTATATTAAATATTTCTTGGAAAAATCTGCAAGAAAAAGTAATTTTATTCAATAAAACTTGCAGATTTTATGATGACAAAACCCGGAATTAAGAATCAACTCAGTTTCTATTCAACCTTCGAAGAGCAGCTAAATCATCGACATCCCCTTTATATTTTAGCCAACCAAATTAATTGGGATTTATTTGAAGAAGCTTTCGCCAAATATTATAGTGATGAAGGGAGACCTGCAAAGCCGATCCGGTTGATGGTTAGCTTATTGATGCTAAAGCATATTCGAAATGTCAGTGATGAAACCGTGGTAGAACAATGGAGTGAGAATGTGTATTATCAATATTTTTCGGGGGAGAAGATATTTGCCAACGGGGCTCCCTGTGAGGCAAGTGAACTTGTTCATTTCAGAAACCGGATTGGAGAGGAAGGGATCGAGCTGATATTCAAAGAGAGCATTCGGATTAACGGCAAGGATGGGCAAGAGTCGGAAGCGACTACCGATACCACGGTTCAGGAGAAAAACATCACCTATCCTACTGATAACAAATTACATCGCAAGATTATCAAGAAATGTATTGGCATAGCCCAAAAGGAAGGTATTGAATTACGTCAAAGCTATACTCGGATTTTGAAAAAGCTGTCCCTGGAGCAGCGTTTTAGAAACCATCCCAAGAACAAGCCCAGGGCCCGAAAAGCGGATAAGAAAGTAAAAACCATCGCCGGTCGATTAGTGCGGGAATTGGAGCGGAAACTGGCCCCCAATCAATATCCGGGGCTTCTGGTATTGTTCAAAAAGATCCAGGCACAAAAGAAAGATGACAATAATAAAATAT
>DATDPY010000482.1:0-11121 GCA_035292565.1 Cyclobacteriaceae bacterium
ACTGGTATCCATCGGCTGGACCATGAAAAAATCGCCTGCGACATAAGCAGCGGCCCATGAGGCTTCATCCGGAATCCCGTCCACTTTGATCTTGTCAACTGCTTTTTTTATCGGGTAGTTGTAATGATTATTGATCTTTTCCTGGGCGGTAACCTGCCCGGTAATAATAAAAAAAAGCAGGAATTGAATAACAGTTTTATGTATCCTCCCTACAGGCAGATTAGCAGTTTCACACATCACAGATCTCGATACATTTTTTCAGGGAAGATAATTTATCCGGTGCGGTGGGTACAAATTCCTGGGAGACAAAGCCTGTGAAACCGGTTTCAACGATTGCCTTCATGATCGAAGGATAATTGAGCTCCTGGGTTTCATCGATCTCATGCCTCCCCGGCACACCGCCGGTATGATAATGGGCAATGTACTGCTTGTTTTCCCGGATAGTCCTGATCACGTCCCCTTCCATGATCTGCATATGATAAATATCATACAGCAGAAGAAAATTTTCGGAGCCGATCCTTTTACAAAGTTCCACGCCCCAGGCCGTGTGGTCGCAGTGGTAATCCTTATGGTCGACTTTGCTATTTAACAGCTCCATGACCAGGTTTATATTATTTTTCTCTGCAAGAGCGAGAACGCGCTTGATGCCATTAACGCAATTGGATAATCCGGTTTCATTGTCGATCCCCTCCCTGTTTCCCGAAAGGCAGATCACATTTTTAAGTCCCTCCTTTTTGGCCAGAGGAATGATTTCTTCGTAGTTCTTTACCAACTGATCATGGTAAACAGGATTATTCCAGCCTTTGGCGATCCCCATATCGGCCCCGTTGGCCATGGCGCAGGTAAGCCCGTATTTTTTAACCACCGGCCAGTCCCTGGGGCCGATCAGTTCCACCGACTGCAAGCCGAATTTTTTGCCTTCCTGGCAAAGCACTTCGAGAGGGATGTCGTTGTAACACCACCTGCACGCGGAGTGATTTATATGCTGCCCGATGTTCATTTCTGTTTTTTCCGATTCAGGCTTTGAATTTCTTCCTGTAAAAACCGGAACGGCTGCCAAAGTTGCCATTTTTTTCAGAACCTCCCTGCGTGTTGACATTATTTTTATGATTAATCCGGATACAAAATTATTCCTAAGAATCCACAATTGGCTTTTTTCGAAAGGCAAAAAAAGAATAAATCAGGATAAAAATAAAACAGGTCAGCGGCACCGAAAATGAAATATTGATACTGCTGAAAAGATCGGATACTTTTCCCTGGATTGCCGGGAAAACAGCCCCGCCAACGATGGCCATGATCATTCCGGAAGCCCCGATTTTGGAATCCTCACCCAGACCGCGGACCGCAAGGCCGTATATCGTGGGAAACATCAGCGACATACATCCGGAGATCGCAACCAGCGAATAAACACCTATGCTCCCTTTTCCAAAGATCGTCATGACAGTAAATAAAATTGCGAACAAACTCGAGCCGGTAAGCAATTGACTCGGGCTAACAAGCCTCATCAGGGCAGTATTCACAAACCGCATCGAAACGAAGAAAACCAGGGAAGCGATATAATAGTTGGATGATTGCTCTTCATTGATATGCAATTCGCTCATTACATACCGGATCGTAAACGACCATGCACATAATTGCGCGCCGACATAAAAAAACTGGGCAACCACGCCCCAAATATATTTTTGATTACTAACCAGCCGTTTTATGGTCGGGAATAATTTGATTTTGGAATCGCCTTCCGATGCTTCCGGCATTTTCCGAAAGCCAATGACCATCCATAAGATAAGTAGTACAATGGCAACACCCACATAGGGGCCCATAACCGCATTAAGTTCTCTTGATTGCAATAGACTCAATTGCTCATCGCTCATGGCTGCCCGCTGTTCGGCCGAAACCATTTCCAGGTTCGATAAAATGAATAATTTACTCAACACAACACCCGTGATGGAGCCGATCGGGTTGAATGACTGGGCAAAATTCAGTCTTCGGGTCCCGGTCTCCTCCGGCCCAATAGCAATAATATAAGGATTGGCAGTTGTTTCCAGGACTGATAAGCCGCCGGCGAGTATGAACAAAGCTATCAGAAAGTGACTATAATCCATGGTTTTGCTGGCCGGGTAAAATAATATGCCGCCAATGAAATACATGCCCAGCCCTGTCAGGATACCGGTTTTATAAGAATATTTTTTGATCAGGATGGCTGCGGGCAAAGCAAGGCAAAAATAGGAGCCGTAAAATGCAATCTGGATCCAGGAAGTCTGGAAATCCGTCATGCTCATGATCCTTTTAAAAGCCGCAAGCAGGGTATCGGTCATATTGTTGGCCAGACCCCATAAAAAAAACAAGCTAGTAACCAGCGCGAAGGTTATCACATGGAATTTTCGATCCTTGATCATTCTTCTGTTTTAAAAAAAATCCCCCGAATTACGGATATAAGCGGATATACTGCAAAGAATGGATAAAAAAAATTTATGGTCCGGCAATATTTGCATGAATTCGAATTTTCACGGACGCGGAAAGCCCGACAACCGCAATTAAAATATTGGTTGGCATGAAATCATTTTAAATGGATTTTTTATAACTTTCGCATGAAAGATCGCATTTTGCAGAATTCCGTTACGTGGAATGATGATGCACTACTCTTATTCCGGATTCGCCTCTTTTCATTCTTTTTTTACTTTTACAATTAAGATCCCCCTGATTGTTATATTGATTCTGCTTTTTAGCTTCTTTCCGGCTCATTCCCAGACTTTTACTGAAAGAACCAATAAGCTTTTTAACAGTTTTAACCATCCGTTTACATTTAAAGCCGATTCATTATTTGGAATTGAAAGTAATTCCGAAGCCATAAAATATTATTTGGAAGCAAGCCGCAGGTTCGGGGAATTAAATAATCCGGAAGGATTAGTCTATTGTTATAATATGATTGCTGAAATATATATCCGCCGGTTATTCGACGAGGATAAGGCCGATCGATATATCCGTAAATCAAAGAAGGTCGCTCTTGCTCACATGCCTTCTGACCATGTGCTGATTGGCGATCTGTCCATGATCGATGGAAGCATCCAATATTATTTCGATACCGACTCTTCATTGAGATCGTTGGATCGAGCCATTACGATTTATTCCAAATGGTATGGCCAAAGCAGTATTCAGGTTGCCGAATGTTATTTCAGGAAAGGCCAGACCTACAAGGAAGTTTTATCTTTGTACGACTCTTCACACCAATCATTCCAGAAGGCACTGGCCATTAATAAAGAAAACCTTCCGCCGGATCACCCAAGCATAATAAAAATTCTATATTATTTCGGCAGTTATTACAGGCTGGTTAATGATTACAGGAGTTCCATAATTTACACAGAACAGGCCCTGGAACACTGGCTCAACGATTCGTTAAGAAACATGAATCGTATAGCCTCAGGTTACGCATTGCTTGCCAATACCTATAATGATCTCCTCGAAGATTCCCTCGCCATATTCAATTACAATAAATCCATTGGCCTATATTCCCTGATTAATAAAAACAATCCGTATCTCTGTCTTCTCTATATGAACCTGGGCGTGAATTACCTCCGGAATCATAACTACCCGGAATCACTGATCAATTTGAACAAATCGCTTGAATTATATGAGAAACTTGATGCGGACGATCTCAAAACTCTTTCGGATATCTACATGCATAAAGGAGATTATTATGCGCAGACCGGCCGATTTGATTCTGCGGAAATTTTTCTTAAAAAATCGTTATTCATCATAAATAAAGATTTCGCCGAAGACCGGATTTACCTGGCCGACCGACAACAAACCCTCGGCAAAATGTTCGACTTCCTGGGAAATTCCGACTCCTCCTTATGGTATTACCAGTCTGCCCTGGTAAATTTTGTGCCTGATTTCCGGGAAATGGATTACAGGTCAAATCCCCCGATCAATTTTCATCAGAACCGGGTTATGCTTTATGATATCCTCCTGGGAAAGGCGGGCGCCATCAGGAATAAATATTACAGAGAGAACGCGGGCTGGGAGACTCTCGTTCAGGCATACAATATTTATCAACTTCTCGATGAATTAAAAGACCAGATGAGGAATTCCCGCCTAACGGAAGAATCACAGGTGATCCTGACTCCATTCTTTCAGGAGGGAACCGAGTCAGGCATCGAATGCGCCCTTGAATTATACCGGAAAACTTCCGGGATGCAATACCTTGAAACCGTGCTGAAATTCATGGAAAAAAACAAGTATATGCAGTTATTCAAAGCCCTGCGCTATGCTGAAACCAGCGATGCATTCAACGTACCCCGCGGGATGCTCGAAGGGCTGGGCAACCTCCGGCGTGAAATCGCAGCGATGGACCAGGCCATTGATGCTGAAAAAAGAAGCGCAGAAGCAAGTCAGGATACCCTTAGGAGGCTGACCAATGAAAGATTTCTCCTGGCCGGAAAAGAAGATTCCCTGATTGCGGTGATTAACAAAAAATATCCGAACTATTTTCATATCCAATTCGACAGCCTTACGGTTGCGATTTCCGGCATCAGGGAACTCCTGGCAGGGAAAAGCCAGCTCTTCATCGAGTATTATTTTGGCAAAAAGAAGATCTATTTTATGGGCATTAGCAAAAATCATGTGTCGGTACATGAACTCGATATCACCCTGAAGCTGACCGACGACATTAAGATTTACCTTTCGAGCATCAGCAAGTTTCCGGAATCGGACGCGATTCAGGACAATTATGAGAAATTCTGCAGGAGTTCAAATGCATTGTATAATCAACTGATATTTCCCGTTCTCGACGAACACAAGATGAGGGATGCCAGGGATATCCTGATCGTGCCCGATGGAATACTTGCCCAGGTGCCATTTGAAGCCCTGGTTAAGGTTCTTCCGGAAAAAGGAATTGCGGATTATTCCAGACTTGGATACCTCATTAATGATCACCTGATCCATTATGCATATTCGGCTAACATCCAGACGAGCACCAGCCCCGGGCAGACAAAGGCAAAAAATAACCTGCTGGCATTCAGCTATTCATCGGAGCCTATGATCGCGGATGCATCCTCAAGGTCGGCCCGCATGTACGATCTCCCCGGGACGCACCTGGAATTAACCGCAATCAGGAAACTCATAAAACGCAACAGCCTGTTTTTTGCCGATAATGAAGCCACGAAACAAAACTTTAAATCGAATGCATCGGATTACAGGATCGTTCACCTGGCTATTCATGGGCAGGCCGACATGGAAAGCCCGTTGAATTCCCGCCTGGTATTCAGAAGCGGGGCTGATGGCGCGCAAGACCCGAACCTTTATGTTTATGAATTATATGGCATGGATTTGAGCAGGACAGATCTATCAGTCCTGAGCGCCTGTGAAACCGGCATCGGAAAGGAATTTCATGGAGAGGGCGTATTCAGCATAGCCCGCGGATTCGCCTATGCCGGCTGCCCCTCTCTGGTCATGAGCCTGTGGAAGGTGGATGACCGGCAGAGTGCAAAGATCATGGAAGCATTTTACAGGCAGCTTCGAAAGGGAAAAAACTCTGACGCAGCCCTCAGGAATTCAAAACTTATGTTCATTCAGAATTCCCGGGGACTGCAGTCACATCCGTCCAACTGGGCGGCATTTGTTTTCCAGGGCAGAGCACAGAAATTTTACGATCCCAAAGTCAAGTATTTTATTACGTTAGCGACCTTAGCTTTACTTGCTTTAATCATATTCAACCTCATTGCCCTCCGTACACGGAAATTATTAAAAGAATAAAATCCCGAATTTCCGGATAAATAGGTAATCCATGAAAATTTTTTTAATGTTTCATGGATTTTACTTTTTCAAGAACTGCAGTTTTTACTTCATTTAATACCGGTTGATTATATCCGGCGTTGAATATAATTTCCTGGATTATGTCAATAATCGTCGCAAATCCATCATAAGCAACCGAAACATCGTATGGCTCATTTTTAAGTACGTCAATTAAATGACTTCCCTGGTCATGGAGCTTCGTTAAAAGCGGGTCACTCAATGCGTTGAAATCGAGGTTTTGATAATCGTTTAATTCTTTCGGCGAAAGTTTAGGAATTACAAGATAAGCCGGGAATTTTTGACCAATATCAATTTTGTACTGGGCTAAAAGCTCCCTAACCGCATTCGTTTTTTTTACATAATCATAGTAATGGCCATCGGCCTCGTTGAGCAGTACGCCATACTGACGTTCTCCAACAGGATTTACTTTTGGGTCTTGAATAATAGGCATTGTGCTTGGATTTAAAGGTTAATAATATGAAATCAACCGGCTGATAATGCCGGCTTATTTTAATTTCTTTATTAATTTCCCGGCTTCCTTCTCATGTTGCCCCCCGCCTGATTGTACTTCCGATAGCAGTGCCCTGGCTTCGTTGTAATTCCCCTCACGCACCAGGCATAATGCCAGATACCATTGTGCCTCACTGGCCGAGTAAGGATCCTTTACTTCAACAAGGGTTTTCAGTATATCTGCGGCCGCTTCACAGTTTCCCAGGTTCATGTAGGTCAGGGCATGATAAAACGACATTTCGAAAGTCTTCATTTCATTCGGTATTTTCCCGATGATCTCCGAGGCTGCCTGGTATTCCTTATTATTGTACATAGTCATGGCTTCGTGGAACCGTATGGTCTCAGCAGCCAGGTGATCAGCGCCGGCATCTCTTTTAGGACCGAAGTTTTCAAATGTAAGCGGATTGAAATTGCTGGCAAATAGAGCTTCAGGGCCTGGAGTTTGAAGCGTATTGAATATAATCAGGACGACAGCCGCAACGACGGTACAGATCCCCGACATGGCATACTTCACCTGCCGTGAGGTTAATGACAGCCTCAGGCTTAGATCAATGGCAAATTCGTCAATTTTTTCGGATAGGATCGAAAAGATATTTTTACCGCGCCTTGTTTTCATCACAGCCGATTTTATTTCTGGAAGAAAAGACTCGAGCTTCTTCAGTTTTTCTTCCACGGTGGAGGTCATGGCTGAATGCCTGATCCCCGAAACCAGTTGATCCATTTCAAAGAATGTTCTTTCAAACTCATGGTTGTTTTTCAACATTTCGTTGAATTCAGCCAGTTCTTCATCGGAAAGCTTGTTCCGAAGATACCTGTCAATCAATTCAATATATTGTTCTTCCCTCTTCATTGTATAGTCTTTCATACCTCTCTGATTTCTTCATTAAATATCTTTCTAAGGCGGTTAATACATTTGTATTTAAGATTTTTGGACGTCAGCCTGTTCTTATATTGCATACGCTCCGCAATTTCATCCATCGACATTCCATGATAGTAATATAATTGCAGAAGGGTTTTGCAGGGCTCCCCAAGCTTATCCAGGCATTTCTCAACCTTCTGCAGAGATTCCTCATATAATTCATTATCCCATTTATTGATATCTTCAATTTCAACGGTCTCTTCTTCAAATTTCAGGGAATACCTTACCGAGGCTTTATACTGTTCAAGGATCTTATGCTTCCCAATGGAAAAAAGGTAGGTTTTAATGCTGGAATTAAGTTCAGTAATCCTCCGTGATCGTAAATTTTCATATAACGTGATGATCGCAAACTGAAAAGCGTCTTTGGCTTCCTCGTTGCCACAGCTGTATTTGCCGGTTACCCAGTTTATGAATTCCTGCTTGTGAGCTTTATAGAGGTTTTCAAGCTGTGCCTTTTCGCCGTTTCTGATGCTTTCAAGTATCAATGGATCAGAGTTTGTTGATTCTGCCTTTAGTGGAGAAAGCGGGCGTAGGTAACCCTTCAAAAATGAAAAATGTTTTCCCATGAAACCTGAGGCTCTCTCTTAGCTTAAGAAATATAATAAAATGTGCATAGTTATCTGAATATCAAGGCCTAATTATAAATAAAATAGGATTATTCTAAGAAGCAGTTAAAATTATCCGGCATGAAGGGGTTACCAATGATTAAATCGTCAACTAAAGGCACAAATCAGTCGAACATGTCGGCTGAAAATCAAAGGATTAAACCATCGCTAAAATGAAAGCACTACTCTTTTCGATTATCCTGTTCTGTTTACCAGGAATGATCAGCGCGCAAATCTTTTTGCCGGTAAACGGCACCGTAAAGGAATCGGTAACTGGTATGCCGCTTCCCGACTGCAACGTTTATATTTCGAGCCGACGTTGCGGCACTGTAACCGACAGCCTGGGACGATTTACTCTGAATATCCCAATCGACCGGTACGATGAAGACCTGGTGATGTCGTATGTGGGATTTGAAACCCAACGAATCAAGATCTCCAAAGCAATATATGAGGAGAACGAGATTAAAATGACTTCGGCCATTATATGCCTCAGCGAGGTTGTTATCACCGGCGAAGCCGACCGCCTGGCTTTAAATCAGTCCGATCAGCCGGTTGAGGCAGAGGTAAATGAGAATATAAATAACGTACAGGTATACCTGTCGCAGTAATATCCTGATCACCGCGCCAACTGAAACAATGCAATTGCTTCTAAAACCCTAAAGAAATGAAACCGGATTTCCTGAATCTCAATCCTTTCGCAGAGCTCCTGACCCGGCTTGGATTGAATATCATCACCGCTTCACTACTGGTACTCGGAATTTACCTGAGATGCTGCAAAAAGAGGACACTCATGTTCAGTCTCTTCATGTTCAATATCATCATATTTATCGTTGGATTTGTTTTAAGCAGTACCGAGGTCGGTTTTGGCACCGGCCTCGGCCTCTTTGCCATCTTTACCATGCTCAGGTACAGGAGCGAAACTCTGAACCTGCGTGAAATGACTTACCTGTTCATTATTATCACGATCGGGTTCGTCAACTCAACGAGGAATATTACAGGTTTCTGGACAATAGTATTCCTCGACCTGGTTGTCCTGGTGTTGATATATTTCATGGAAAAATACATCGGTGCAAGGGCGCTGGCGACAGAGAAAATCAAGTACAATAACCTTGAAATGCTTAAGCCTCAATACAGGCATCTGCTCATGCAGGATATTTTCCGGAAAACGGGGATATGGGCGAAGGCGATCGATATAGATTCCATAAGCATTGCGGATGAAACGGCTTCCCTTACCATGTACTATGATGAAAAAGACTCCCGAAAAGAGGCTCTTGCCGGACCCGCAAATGAAACAGGATTGTCTGAAGCTGGTGAACAGTCAAGCCGGAACCACCATGGGAAATTAATTAAAGACGAATTTATCCTAAGGATCTCTAAATGAAAGAAACCAGGTTCAAAACAAACGGAAAAATCCTTTCACGGCCGGCTGCCATACAACGACATGCCGGTTTTTTCGTATTGATCCCCCTCTTCCCAAAAAGGTGTTTCCGGGGAATCGGCCAGCCATTTCAGCGATAAACAAAAGGACTGAATATACCGGGTCAGGTAATTATAGTTGAGCGATTCCGGTTCATCCCCGGGCATATGGTAGTACTTCATGATCTCTGAATCCATGGATGAACAGCCCGGTGAGAGATTGACGGCCGGAATGCCCTTTCGGGCAAAGCTTATATTATCGGAGCGTTCATAGAACATCTGTTCGGGGGCCGGATCCCCTCCCAGGCTGAGCCCAAAAGAATTTGCCGCCTTTTCAACCAAATCGTCTATCGTGGTCCGCCCGGGAGCCACCATGGTAATCAACGTGGTATCATTATAACCTGCTCCGTCGGTGTTCAGATTATAGACGGTCTTCTCCAATGGAACAACCGGGTTATTTACATACCACATACTTCCCAGCATGCCTTCCTCCTCGCCCATACAGGCGATAAAGATCACCGAACGCTTTGTCCCAGCGGCTTTTAGATATTTTGCTGCCATGATCAGCGTAGCCGCGCCGACGGCATTATCCCTCGCCCCGTTATATATAGAATCTCCATCGTGAGGCCGGCCGATGCCAACATGATCATAATGAGCCGTAACTGCAATATATTCGTTTTTCAATGCACGGTCCTTTCCTTCAACAATCCCAATCACATTCCTGGAGATTATATCTTCCCGATCAAGGCCGGTTATTCTGACCTTCGCATTCAACCCCGACAATTTTCCGACAATAGCCAGTATATCTTCCTTTTCATCGTTCAGCCAGATATGCATTATGCTCCCGCCATTCCGGTTTACGATATCCTTCCGTCCGGAACTTAAATACCTCGAGATCCTTGACCATGAAATGCCAACGGGCGGCAATAGTTCGATCAACCCCGCTGCTCCATGCCTTTGGGCAATTTCTCTTTTCTGTGCGACGGATTGCAATACATCCATCAAATCCTGTTTTTCTTTTTCTCCTGCCCGTACCAAAAGGATCTTTCCCCGGATGTCGGCGCCCTCGTAGTCCGCTTCCATTCCGAAATTCAAATACATGAGCGGATATTCCCTGTCGGTATTGTCACCCTGCATCACAACGAAATCGCTGGAACAGATCCAGTTCATTGTGTCGACTCTGATCTCTCCCGCGTTTGGCGGCTCAACCGATTGAATGGCCACTTCCTGGTAATAATTATTAAGTCCGGGAGGAAAAGACAGACCTGCTTTATTGAATTGCGCGCCGATGTATTCCGCGGCTTTCTCCAGCTCTTTGCTCCCCAATCCTCTGCCCATCATTGAATCGGCGGCAAGGGCATAAATATGTGTCGTCAATTCATCCTGACTTACCAGGTTTTGGCAGGTTTTTATTTCATTATCCCTCTCCGGAAGCCGGAGAATCAGTTGTATAATCATAAGAGTGAAATAAATCAGGAAGGACTGCATGGGTACCTGTTGGATTTTAAATGAAGAAATATAGCTGGTAAATATAATTATTCAGACAAAGAATCCAACAGCGTTAAAATGACTATCAATCGATTATCCGGTAAATATTATTGATCCGCCATCAGGGTAAAATCATTCTTTTCGTTTAAATCTATTATTTTATTATCAGGATGAAACAAAGAATAATCCATATGACCTTTTTTCACCCGCTCCCTGTTCCTGATTTCCCAGTTCTCCTCCCATAATGCCAGGCCCAGGGCTTCATTTTTTATTGTTTCAATTTCCTCATCAGGGGGCATGACCAGGGTTGGATTGAGTCGTTTTATTTTATCCAGCATTTTCAGGTAAAAATGACTGTCGTACCGGGCCAGCTTAAGCTCATGCCAGTAGCCT
>DATDPY010000483.1:0-4313 GCA_035292565.1 Cyclobacteriaceae bacterium
TGGTCAGACCAGCCCCCCTGGTCAGACCAGCCCCGGTGGTCAGACGAGCTCTTGGTTAAAAACTAATTATTTCTACAATACCTATATTGATTGTGTGCGAGTGTGAGCATACAGCAAGAGGGGAACGAGAGTTCGTCATTAAAATACATCTCGTTTCACACTGTATGCTCGCGCCTCAAACTGATTTAATTCCCCTCCGGCATAAGGCCGAACTTTCGAAGAAATAAATCAGTCTTTTCGAGGATCTCTTCATCAAAATACCTGGAATATTTTTCGTTGCCTTCGCCCAGGTAATGTTTTCGGCCCGGATAGGTGGTCAGTTCATAATAATTGCCGAGCTCCGTCATCCTTACCTTGAACAGGTCGACGATATATGGCAGGACGGTATCATCATCCTGCCCATGAAAAGCTATGATTGGCGGCATGTTTTTTTTCAAATTGTGATAAGGCGAAATATCCCAGATCATTCCCCGTCTGTCGCCCAGCAGCATATCCACCCACGCTTCCATGGCGTTCACCGAGCTCGAATATAAAAGCAGAGCATTCGGAACAGGGCTGATTTTAAGGTTATCCGTAACTTCATTGATATTATCCATGAGCGCGGTCGAGAGAGCTAATTGTCCTCCGGCAGATTGGCCGCTTACAATAATCTTATCAGGATCTATGCTAAGTATTTCCGCATTTGCCCTGAGCCACCTGATTGCCGATCTGGCGTCCTTTACCGATTCCACCGGGGAAATTCCGGCTCGCGGATAAGTGCCATCTTCGTTGATCGACAGCCGGTACTGGAACGAAATGGTCACGAATCCTTTCTCCGCAAATCTTTCGCACGCTCCGAAAAATTCTGACGGACTGCCAAAAACCCAGCCTCCTCCATGAAAAAATGCGATTGCGGGATTTCCTTTTTCCTTTTGAACATCCTTAGCATAGAAAATATGAGCGACCAGTTTAATCCCTCCAGCTTCTTTATATATTTTTTCTTCACGGGTTATTGTGCCTCCGATCACCCTATCGGAATTGTTAAGTATAAAGGCTGTTAATAATATACAAGCCAGGGTTTTCATATTCTGCAGCTTATTTTAATCCACCAAATTTAATTCAATATTTTACCGCGTAGGTATATAGCGGCCAGCAGTGAATTTTTTTTACTTTTTCCTCATTTAAACGGATCAGCTATTTGATCGAATAAAAATCTGTTGATCATATCATGCCTGTCTTTCAGGCTTAGTTGCTTGCCTTAATATCGTAGTATTCCTGATTAATCATCTGATTATCAGGCTTACCTTACGGCCTGCCGGACGAGGATCTTCCAGTCCTTTTTATCCATCACCCAGACTTCAACAACTTTCAACCTTATATCCTTTGGAGCTGCGTTGTTCATCGATGACCTGATGTCGGCAACAAAGCGGATATAGGAAACCTTCCCTGAAACAGAAACCTGGATGCTATCTTCCCGGAAGGACTGGTAAACCAGGTAACCTGATTTGTTGTGATCGATCAATTCTGCTTTCGATTCAATCCAGCCGTTGCTGTGACCGTAACTCAGGCTGGCGTGGGTAAAATTGTCAATGGACTGTGCGTCTTTCTTTACCAGGGCCTGGTGAAAAGCCTGCATGGAAGATTTTATTTTTTCGCTCTGTCCCTGTGCATGCAGGGTTGATGCCGGGAAAATGAACAGGATAAAAAAAACTGCCGCGGGCAGGACCGGTCTGAAATTGTATAGAGAACCGGTTAATGATCTATTGTTTTTCATGCGTATTGGAATTTATGATAATTCATATTCAATTGTTTCCCGGAAATGTCTAGCCCGATTTGCTTATTTCAGGAAACCGTTCTTTATTGCGATTGGGCGTTTTCAACAAGCCTAAAAATAATAAATAATAATTTACAATTGTAATTTAATTGAGATCCCTGAAAAAATCGATGAAATTGCGGAAAAATCCTTTTTTATAATCGATCATCTTTTCAAGTACATCGAGGAGATCGTCACTCGATTCCAGGTAGTATGCTGCAAACGTTTTCTGCTTTCCGATTTTTATGGAAAAAGAATCGCTGGGAAGGACCTGGAAAAGCGATTCGTCCGTTACGTCGTCGCCGGCTGCCATAATGAATTCAAAGGCCTGGTCAGCGAGCAGCGACATGGCAGTTTCACCCTTGTTTACACCCATGCATTTAATTTCCACCACTTTGTTTCCCAGAAGAACTTCGATATCGTTTTGGGCGGTGTATTGCATCATATAGTCGACGAATTCCTTTGCAAGGAACTCGCTTTGCGTATGATCTGAATTCCGGAAATGCCAAACAAGGCTATATTCCTTTTCTTCAATAAATGAGCCCGGAAGCCGGCCTTGATAATTTTCCACGATGGGGAGGACCTGCGGTTTCCAGGCGTTGTTCAACGGTTTAACCAGGCGCCAGCTCTCCATCGGTTTTTTCATCCACGCCCCATGTTCCGCCACGAGAGTAAGGTGATAATCATCGTACCAGGCCTGGAGGTCTTTCCGGTTCCTGCCGCTGATGATAACGATATCCACACCGGGGATTTTGGAGAAATACCGAAGGACCCTTAAAAGTTTTTTCCCGGGCACGGCATCTGCCGGTTTTGCGGAAAAGCGAACGAGTGTCCCGTCGTAGTCGAGGAAGATAATTCTTTTGCCCGTTCGATGAAACCTGTTGATCATGTGTTCCAGGGTCTGCGATTTCAGGTGAATGGCCCCGAATTTCTTCTGGTCCTCATTTACCCTGTGAAGCGCATCCAGGAAATCCCCCACCCATTTCTTAACGTCATTTTGCTTCAGCCAGTCCTGCATTACTGCAATGCGCCGGATTTGTTCTTCAGGCGGCATTTCCAGGGCACGTTTTATCGATTCGGCAATTTCTTCCCGATGATTGGGATTGATAATAATTGAACCGCCGAGTTCCATGGCTGCGCCGGCCATCTCGCTTAAAATGAGCATCCCCTTCTTGTCAATCCTGGCAGCAATAAATTCCTTTGCAACAAGATTCATTCCGTCTCGCAGCGGTGTTACCAGCCCTACGTCGCCGATATTATAAAAGGCGATCAGTTGTTCAAACGAAACTGATCGATACTGGTAAATCACCGGAGTCCACCCGATTTTCCCGTAGTCGCCGTTGATCAATCCGATAAGCTGGCTTATTTTGTTTTTCGCCTTCTGATAGTCATCGAGGCCAATCCTGGACGGGACAACAATCATGATCAGAACCACTTTCTGATGCCATTCCGGATTGTTCCTGAGGAAAAGGTCGAAGCCTTCCAGCCGGTTCAGTATTCCCTTGGTATAATCCTGCCTGTCGACAGAAAAAATGACCTTCACATTCTGAAGCTCTTTTTTCAGGAGCGACCTTTCCTTTTTCACGGATTCGAGGTTTGCCGCATCATGGTATTTATTAAAGTCAATACCCATCGGAAATGTGCCGGTTTTGGTCAGCCTCTGGCCTGTGGAGATCATCCCCATATTGTGGTTATAGCCGAGAATCCTCAGAACGCATCGCAGAAAATACCGGGTATAGTCATGCGTATGAAAACCGACAAGATCGGATTCGAGAAGTCCCTCAAGAATTTCCCTGGCCCATTTCCGGGGCAATTGCCTGAATATTTCATAGGAAGGAAAAGGGATGTGCAGGAAAAAACCAATCGAAACGGAAGGCATTTTCTCCCTGATCAGCCGGGGCAGGAGCATAAGATGGTAATCATGAATCCATATGATGTCGTCAGGCTTAATCAATTTCAATACTTCATCAGCAAAAAAGGCATTCACTTCCCTGTAATTTTCCCACAATTTGTCATCGTAAATGGTAAGCCTCGGGAAATAATGAAACAACGGCCAGATCACTTTATTGCAAAAACCATTATAAAACATATCCATGGTTTTCTCTTCGATGAAAAGTGGCCAGGAGCGATATTTCTCCGACAATTCTTTTCTGATAAATTCAGGATCTGAAAAAGATGAACTTCCGGGCCAACCGATCCACAGGTAATCAGGATCTTTCAGGGAAGCGAAGAACGACCCGATCCCGGTAATAAGGCCGCCGCTGCTGGGAACATATTCGACATTACCGTCTTTCTCCGACACGGTTACCTGAAGTCTGTTCGATATGATGACCAGTCGCATTTTTCTGTTAACCTGTAATTCCAATATAGTTCATGCGGTAATTTATTCCCCTACGGCTTAATGAATTTCAAAGATTTTTTACTGCTCCTGCCGTCATTCAGCAGGATGGCAGTATTGATAAATGCGAGGTGGGAATATCCCTGCGGAAAATTTCCCAGGAGCTGCCCCGTCTTAAAATCC
>DATDPY010000484.1:0-13603 GCA_035292565.1 Cyclobacteriaceae bacterium
CTGATGGGTGCATTGGAAGCACAAATAAGACGAAAATCCAGGTCGATGACTTTGTTGGATCCGATCCTAGTCAGCTTTCGGTCCTGCAGAACAGTGAGCAATTTAACCTGAAGGCTGACCGGCAGGTTCCCGATTTCATCGAGAAACAGGGTACCATAATTCGCCAGCTCGATCTTCCCGGCCCGGTCTTCCCTGGCGTCGGTATAAGCCCCCTTTTCGTGGCCGAACATTTCGGATTCGAATAGCGAATCCGGGATAGTGCCGAGGTCAACGTGGACAAAGGGCTGGTTGGCTCTATGTGAAGCCCTGTGGATTGCATGGGCGGCTACCTCCTTACCCGTACCGTTTTCACCAAGGATCAGCACCGAGGCATCGGTAACGGCTACCTGTTCGATGGTCTCCTTTATTTTTTGCATTTCGGGAGAGGAACCAATAAAAGAAGAGCCGTCAATTCCCGATTGGTTCGGCGAAACCCTGACGGCAATACCATCCTTTGCTGCATTCCGCTTAGTCTCGGCTTGCTGATAGGCATTCAGCATGGTTGATATGAGATTTTCCTTATCCCATGGCTTGGCCAGAAAATCCACCGCGCCTCCTTTCATGGACCGGACGGCAAGACCGATATCGCCATACGCAGTTTGCAATACAACCTGTGTCCGGGGGGAGATGGTTTGGATTCGGTTCATCCAGAACAAGCCCTCGTTGCCTGAAGTAACTCCAGCCCTGAAATTCATGTCGAGCAGGACGACGTAAAAATCGTTCTGCTTTAGGCGTGATTCGAGCGTGACGGGGGAGGCAAGCGTATCGATGTTCTCAAAATGTTGTTTGAGAATCATCTGAGAAGTGATGACAACATGCTCGTCATCGTCAATGATCAGGATAGCGCCTGGAAATTTTTTCATGAAAACCGATTCAGTATGACCTGTGATCTTCCCTTTAAAAGGAATATTGAACTGCTATCGGGCAATTTCAACTTGAAATATATAAAAATTCTTGTTGAGGTCAATACTAATCCGGAATAAAAACCGGCAGGAAATTGGTCAGGAATTCAATTAAATCTCCTTACTATAATATGAAACAGTAAGTTTTTTCCGGACCAATATCTAATATCGAATATCAAATATCTAATATCAAATATCTGATATCCTCAATTATCCATTATCAGTTAAAGGAGGATCGAAGATCGAGGTTCGAGGATCGAGGTTCGAGGATCGAGGATGGAGGATGGAAGATGGATAATGGACGATATAAGTTCTCGTTCATCGATGAGACCTCCTGTTATAAAACGGCGATTGTTTCCACAATCGCATCTCCATTGATAAAAATTTCCGGCTTTATCTCGGCCCCCAGTCCCGGCGTCTCCGGAGGAACAACATAGCCATTCACCGGAACGGGAACATCATTAATGAAATAGGGATATTGATGCGTATACTTCCAGTAATTGCTTTCCATGATCATGAATCCCGGAAGTGCCGTGCACAGGTGAATGGATGCCAGCCACAACAACGGCCCCCCGCAGGTGTGAGGAGATGTTGGGATGAACCAGGTATCGGCCATGTCGGATATTTTTTTCGCTTCCGAAATTCCTCCGCACCAGGTGAGATCATACATGATCACGTCGCAGGCCTTCATCTCGAGGAATTCCCTGTATTCATAACGGGTCGCGAGTGTCTCACTCATGCAGATGGGCACCGAAGTTTCAGCGGCCAGGGCTGCATATGATTTTGCATTGTTCATCAGCATGGGATCTTCGAGATACAGGATGCCGAAAGGTTCCAGGGCTTTCGCAATCCGTTGTGCGCCCGGGAGGTCGAACCTGCCCCAGCAATCAACGCAGATATCCATTTTGGATCCTGCCGTTTCCCTTATTTTCCTGATCCACTGAAGACCGCTGTCAATTTCCTCTGCTGTAATGTATGGCCCATTTGCGTGGAACGGATAGATCTTCATGCACGTGATTCCCCGGTCGAGCAGGAACCTGACAATGGTTTCCGTATCGGGTCCCATTTTTGTTTCATTGATCGCCCAGTAGTCGGTAGTGGTATTGTACACCTTTACCCCGGGCCTGGTCTTTCCCCCGAGAAGCCGGTAAAGAGGGAGTCCCACAGCCTGTCCGAGGATATCCATCTGGGCCATGTTGATAGCGCTCAGTATCCTCATGTCGGCGCCGCCCGCATTTCGCATGGCCATCTGGTGATAAAAGTTTTGCCATATTCCGTCGATATCCCGCGGATCTTTTCCGATTAGCAGCCGGGTATAATCCTTCAAGGTGCCAAGCTCTCCGCTGGAAAAAGGATAGGTTTCGCCTGTGCCTGTGATGCCTCGGTCGGTATGAAGCCGCAGCCAGCAAAATTCGGCAGCCCCGGACCCACCCGATCCTCCCCCGATCCTGATCCTTTCATTGAAGGTGATTGCCTCGATCCTGGTGATCTTCATGGAATCAATCTTCTGAATGGCCTCAACGGTTGATGCCGGGGTCATTCCGCCACCCAGGAGGGCCAGTGATCCTGTTCCGGCAGTTTTCAAAAAATCTCTTCGGTTCACGGCTGTTTTCATATGGGTCAAGGATTATGTAATCAATAAATTTCACGTTCCATGCGTTCGCCCCGGAATCCGGACATAAATTACTTAATCACTTTCTTCTTTTTCAATCCGGGTAAGCCTTTTCTCGTAGTCCAGGTCCCTCACAGAATACTCGTAGGGCGCCAGGGAGTCATTTACATTGACCCTCATTCGGGCACGGGAATTATTCCCCAGGATCCATTGAATCTCATAGTTATCGAGGCGGGCGTTCAGGATCCAACGTCTTTTTTTTCTTGAATATATTTTTTCCGTCTTAAGCAGTTGCCTGTTTTTTTCATCAAATCCCCGGATATTAAACTTGCGGTAATCATTGATCAGGTCATCGGCGATGTTGCCTTCCAGGACATATTTCGTCTTTGAATGTTTACCATCGAGGTAATACAAGGTAATCGTCCTGACCGGTTTGTCGTAGATTTCGGTGCCGGGGTCAGGGATGATATAGAATGTTGCTCTCTCGCCATAGAATTTCCCGAACAAATTTTCCTCGAGATCGTTCAGGTCCTCAATCCATGATGAATCACCCACCTCCGAAGGCATCATGGTCTGCGATGTCACTGTATCCGTTGATGCCCTTATTACCTCCTGCCCCCGTATGAAACCAGGCGGATCTTTTTGTTCCTGCCGGCATGAAATCAGGAACAGCAGGGAAAAAATTAATGTTAACCGGCGGTAAGAGATCATTGGCGAGTATAGGTATAAAAATTTCTCAAAATGCCAGTCGAATGGATAATTGTGCGCATCTTCCATACCCGTATATCCCCGATCCATGGGTCTTGTAGGTCTCATCCGTCGGGTTCAACAGGCCCCCACTGAAAGTAAGTTTTTTTATCACATAACCCGCATAAAGATTAACGATCACCCAGCCTGGCGTTCCGCCTGCAGGTATCCGGTGATCGGAAATGTCTCCATCGGATAAACGGTTTTGTTTGCCGGCAAAGAGAATTTCAGCTCTCCCCGAGAAACCATCAGGATTTTTATACCTGATTCCAATGCTTCCGTTCAGCGGGGGTATCCTTCGGAGGGGCTCCCCTTCACTCGTGCTTCCGAAAAGATACATCATGTTTCCGAAGGCTGTAAAAACCGGAGTTATATTCATCCCGGTCTCTATTTCAACGCCCTGAATATAAGCCTGGTCCACATTGCTTTTCCGGTAAACTGTATCACCCCGGTATAATATGTTGCCCATGTAGGTCGACCTGACCCTGTCGATGAGATCAAAGAGATTATTCCAGAAAAATGAAAGAGATCCGGAAACGTGATCTGAGAAAATTTTCAACCCTAATTCGGCATTCACCGATTTTTCAGGTTTAAGATCGCTTACAGGAACTTCGAATCCGTAATCGAATCTTCCGAATTTAGTCAGATCATCGATATTCGGGGATCTGAAACCTGAATTAACCGATGCTACAGCAGCCAGTCCCGGCAAGAATTCGAAGGTCATGCCCAGATTGCCAACCAATGCGATGGAGGAATTCCGGATATCGCCGAATTCCTCATCAATCGCCGATACGCCGTAATGATGCATTCGGAATCCGTAGCTCAAATTGGTCCTCTTAAGTTTCAGCGTGTGAAGACTAAACAGGGCCAAACTCGAGGCATTCGCCCCGGAGGGGTAGGCCCCCCTGCCATTCGTCAGGGTTCCGGTAAGGGAATTTTCATCCCAGGAACTGCTTTGAACAATATCATGATAAAATTCAATGCCGGAATTGATCACATACGCGGATGACGGCTGGGATGTAGCCTCGGTTGTTATACCGAAAGTGGATATATTGTCCCTTTCGGTGCTGGTGACCAGGCTCCCTTCCGGTCGGCTTATTCGTTGTTCTTCCGACCTGTTCAGCGAAGCCGTAGTTTGGATATGGCTGAACCATTTGCTTTTGGTATAATAATCCCAACGTCCATAAGCGAGGTATCGGTTTTGCGGATCAAATTTCCATACGCTATATCCCCTTTGAGCAACCTGGTCCCATCGGTCCACATCATCCTGGAACAGAAATTGGTAAGCAAAAGTGAAAAGCTGGTTATCCCCTACCCGGTATAATGTTTTAAGATCGGCCGACATTTCCCTGTAGCCCGACGGGTCCTGCTTCCCGATGTCCGCGCCACCGACAATATCGCCGTAATTCCTCAGGGAATATCCTCCATAGAAGGCGATCCGCTCATTGCCCAACTCCAGTTCTGCCCTGCCGCTCTGTTCCATACCTTCGCTCATGAATTTTCCATAAAGATTTCCTCCGGCATGAAATCCGCCCCGGGTGAATCCCGGGCTTTTTGTGAATACCTGAATAGTCCCTCCGATGGCGTCGCTTCCGTATTGAACACTCCCTGCGCCTCTGACAACCTCGATATGGGATATGCTGTTGGGATCGATTGTATTGAAATACTGACTGGGGCCGTACCGCGAGATAGCATTGTTCAGTCTGATCCCGTCGATCATCTGCAGGGATTGGTTCCCTGTAAGGCCGCGGACGATGGGCGAGCCTCCCCCGTGATTTGTCTTTTGCAGGAAAACACCCGGCATGCCGAACAGGGCTTCCGCGGAAGACCGGGGCGACAGCGTGACAAGTTCTTCCTGATTCAGGACGGAAATGGAATGTGGACTGTCGTACTGTATCTGCGGGATCCGCCGGGCAGAAATCACAATTTCTCTGTTGAGCTGGTTGATCCCCGGAATCATTTCAATGATCCCGAGATCAACCGGTTCATCTCCAATCTCTACTTCAATTTCTTGAGTGATAAACCCGACACTGCTGATATGAAGAATGTGCGGCCCTTCCGGAAGGTCATCAATGATGAATACGCCCTGGTCATCTGAAAAAGTCCCGTACGAGGTGTTGAAAACCAGGATACTTGCTGCGGCAACAGGTTCGGATGTTTCTATATTTGAGAGCTTCCCCATGATGGAACCCGGAAAGGCGCTGAAATGGAAAACGCCCGACAGCAGGATGAAAATAAAAAATGCCGAATTCCTCAATAGACTATTGCACTTTGATTTATATACTTTTTCATATAAATGCATGATTCATTTTAAAAGAAAACCGGTTTGAGAATGCAGGCTATTGAATTCCTGTCAAAATCTTTTTAATTAATCCTGAAAGAAATAAAATTGTTCAAGCAAAATGAAAGTGCAAAATAATCAAAACCTGACGAAATCATGAAAAAATATTTTTTAATACTCCTGGTCCTTTCCATTCCCGGCTTTTTATGGTCACAGGAAAATGTAGATCTGAACATGGTCCACAGGATCCGTCAGGAAGGGTTAAATCATTCCGGAATAGAAGATATTACATTTCACCTGACGGATGCTTCAGGGTCAAGGCTGACCAATTCTCCGGGTTTTAAACGTGCCGCTGACTGGACAATTTCTCAATTGACCGCGTGGGGATTGAAAAATGCCGCTCTTGAACCGTGGGGAGATTTCGGAAAAGGATGGGAAGTAAAAAAATGCTATGCCGCAATGACATCCCCTTATTATGTTCCGTTCATCTGCATCCCGAAGGCATGGACAGGAGGAACGGGAGGACTGGTTTCAGGGGCTGTGATGCTTATCGAAATAAATTCGGAAGAGGATTTTAAAAATTACGAAGGAAAACTCGACGGGAAGATCGTATTGATAAAATCCAGGTCGCAGATGCAACCAGGATTTGAGGCAGATGCCGACAGGCTGACTGACGAGGAATTGAATGAATTGGCAAAAAAGCCTCTCGGAGGCCGCGGAAGATATACTCCCGAATTTCTTGCACAGGTTAGGTCCAGGAGACAGTTCAGCAGAATGATTGACGAGTTCCTCTCAGAGCAAAACGTTAGTCTTGTGATCCGTGGAGCCACCGGAAAGGACGGCACATTCTTCACCGGTGGCGGAGCCGATTATAAAATGGAGGCAAAGACTGCCGGGCCTGAGATTGAGATGGCGCCGGAAAATGCAAATCTGGTGACCAGGTTGATCGAGAATGGGATCGAGGTTAAAGTTGAAGCTGAGGTACAAACCCAGTTTTATGAATCGGATCCTGATGCCTATAATGTGATCGCTGAAATCCCGGGTACAGATAAAAATCTGAAATCCGAACTGGTGATGATGGGAGGTCATCTCGATTCTTGGCACACTGCTACCGGCGCAACGGATGATGCGGCAGGGTGCATCGTGATGATGGAGGCGGTAAGAATACTGATGGCGCTTGTTGTTCAGCCGAGGCGCACGATACGGATCGCCCTTTGGTCGGCTGAAGAACAGGGAATTTACGGTTCAAGGTATTATGTAAAAAATCATTTTGCCGACCAGGCTGATATGAAGGTTAAACCCGAACACAGCAGGTTATCGGTGTATTTCAACGTCGATAACGGGACAGGGCGGATCCGCGGAATTTACCTCCAGGGGAACGATATGGCAAGGCCCATATTCCAAAAGTGGTTCGAGCCATTCGAAGATATGATCGATAATACCACCATCTCCATCCGAAATACAGGAGGCACAGATCACCTCAGTTTTGACGCGGTTGGCCTGCCCGGCTTCCAATTCATTCAGGACCCCCTCGATTATGATACCCGCACCCATCATTCGAACATGGATACCCGCGAAAGGCTGGTTGTTGACGACCTCAGGCAGATGGCCGTAATGGTTGCCTCCTTTGTTTATAACGCCGCTCAACGCGATGAAAAATTACCAAGGAAGCCCCTGCCGGAGCCCAGGGCGGCAAATGAGTATTGATGTAACGAATACTCTTTGAGAAATTTACGGTAATCGAATGTTCTTCCGGATTGCTTAATTTTTTTTTGGTGAATTGTTGAATTGTTGAATTGATGAAGTGTTGAATCGATCACCATTAAAAATTTTCAAGGTCCCTGGCTCGCACTTTCCCAATTTTCTTAGAATCCGAATGTCTTTATGATCGCACATCGAACATCGCACATAAGAGGTAAAAAATATTCAAACTGCCCCAATGGTTTCCACTCATCTCTCGCCCTCGTCTCCCGACGAGGGTGTGCGAGAAAGACGTTTCAAACGCCTTAAAAAATAAATTGGGAAGGCGGGTTTATTGTGGAATTAACAAAATACCGATTACCAATTTTGTTTATTCGATTATTTGTTTATTAGTTTATTCGAAAGTTCCAGAATCAATTTCTTTGCCCGCATTTCCGCATCTACCCTTCTCCCATTCTCCACATTACCGTTCCATCAATCAACTAACGCCTCAATATTTCGCCCCTGCAGGGCTTTATAATATTACGTTACAATATGCTACCTGTATTTCACCTCTCCGGGGTTAATGATTAAAGTAAATATTTATGAAATTTCTTTGCACTGCGTCCCGTAGGGACTTAATATTGGTAGGATAAAAATTCATCGAAATTATAGTCCCATAGGGACGAAATATTTCTTCTCATTTAGAATTACAACGGATGGCCGATATTTCACCCCTACCAGATTTAATGTGGAATTGATTGATTACGAATTACTGGCCCCCGATTACAATTCTAGTTATTCGAAAGTTCCATAATGAATTTCCGGTCCCCCTTCTCCCCATTGCCGTTCCACCAATTTATGCTCCGGGAGCAGCATCGTATTTCCTCCATCCTCCCAGAACCAATCCGGCAACAGCGAACATAATAATGCCGCATCCGCCGTCGATCCATGAAAGTCCGTAGGGACGCATGGAGAACAGGTTCTGCATAATATTGTACAGTATGGTTACCGGGAAACCCAGGATGAGTGCGGACTTCAGCCCGTCCATGGCTGACTCCACCTTCATTCTTGTAAATACCCATGAAAGAGCCCATGCCAGGAATGCGGAGTACACGATGCTTGCCAGGTACGGCGTGGCACCTGCCTCACTGCCCATTTCCATGGTGAGGTTCGTGTAGGCCATCCATTTTTCCTGGAACAGGGTATACCATCCCATCGGAATGAGTTGCCCAAGGATGACCATAACCAATACGGCAAGGTAGTTGATCTTCAACGTTTTCATTTGTGTTGGATTAGTTAAAACATCGAAAGATAGAATTAATTAAACTCCATTTCAAAATGATGACGCCGGCCAATTGTGATATTCCTGGATTCACGCCCGTTTATCTTTCACTTATTCAATAATGGATTTCACTTATCCAATAAAAATCTTAGAAAGATTCCGGTAAAAGCCAATATTTTCTTAGTTTAATACAAATAGTTTGATATTTATTGCCATAAATACCAGTGAAATTATAGGATATTAAAAAAAAGTGATATTTTGTGGGGTAAAGTGGAGGAAAGTGGTTGATTTTGCCATTTTCCTTCCTAATTTTGTTTGGTTTAAATGATGCTTAACGGGAATGGCATTTTTCACCAGTGAATATGAATGCAAACTGGATGCAAAAGGGCGGCTTATCCTTCCAGCGCGCATAAAAGCTAATCTACCTTCGGGGCAGGTCAACGAACTGGTTGTTGGGCTGGGATTTGATCAATGTCTGGTGGTATACCCGATTGCCGAATTCAAGAAGATTTATTCCCGGATTGCCGGTTTGAGCGAGTTCAACCCTGAATACAGGAAGCTCCAACGAAATTTTTTCAGGGGGAATACGGTTATGGAACTGGATAACAACGGCAGGTTCCTCATCCCGAAAAACATGCTGCAATACGCAGGCCTTCAGAAAGAAGTGATCGTTATCGGGATGGGCAACAAGGTGGAGGTATGGAACCCGGAGATCTACAGGACCCAGTTGTACCACGACCAGGCTGAATTTTCCGGCAATGTTCAAAAATACCTGGATAGCAGTGAACATTAATGGAATATCATGTTCCGGTTCTTTTGGAACCCGTGATCGGCGGGTTGAACCTAAAAGCAAACGGTATTTATGTGGACGCAACCTTCGGTGGAGGAGGACATACGAAGGCAATTCTCGAAAAGATTGCTGATGGCAAAGTCATTGGAATCGACCAGGATGAGGATGCGGCAAAGGAGGCAGGTAAGATCCGGGACAGGGCCTTTGAATTCATCCCGGGTAATTTCAGGTTCATTACAAGGTACCTTAATGCAGCCGGGATTAAAAAGGTTGGCGGCATTCTGGCGGATCTCGGCGTGTCATCGCACCAGTTTGATGTACCTGAACGAGGATTCTCGATCAGGTCGGATTCCGAACTCGATATGCGGATGGACAAGAGCTCGGGTATCACGGCCAGGTCGGTACTTAACAACTATAAAGAGGCAGAATTGACAGGGATCTTCAGTAAATACGGAGAGATTGGAAATGCAAAAAAACTTGCATCGGTGATCGTTTCCGCCCGTATCAACCAACCCTTACGTAAAACGACCGACCTTCTGAATGTCATCAGGAAATTCGCCCCCGGGAACCACACAAATAAATTTTTCGCGAAAGTCTTCCAGGCATTAAGGATTGAAGTGAACGACGAAATGAATTCGTTAAGGGAATTCCTTGTGCAATGCCCAGACCTCCTTTCGCGGGGAGGCAGAATGGCCGTAATTTCCTATCATTCCCTGGAAGACAGAATGGTGAAAAACCTGATGCTCAGGGGCAATATCGAGGGCAAGGTCGAAAAGGATATTTATGGGAATCCCGCAAATCCGTTCAGACCGCTAACCCGCAGGCCTATTGCAGCGGACCATCAGGAAATCAGCAAAAACAGCAGGGCCAGAAGTGCGAAACTCAGGATAGCAGAAAAATTATGAAAGGAAATTATTATAAAGTAAAAAACACAACTTCCGGCCATGGAAGTATTTTTTCATGGCTGCAGGAAAAACTCAGCCTGGAAGGGATATTTGACGAGGGCATTCCGGCGAAGTATATTCCCAAGATCCTCTTTGTCACCACCCTGATCATTATTTACATCGGGAACAACCACTATGCCGAAAAAACTGCCAGGCGGATCGAACAGCTCGGGGCCAAAGTTGATGAGCTGCGAGCCGACTATACTTCAATGAAAGCGGATTACATGTATGCCAGCAAGCAATCGGAAGTGGCCAAAAAAGTAAAAAAAATGGGGCTTGAAGAGAATGAAGTCCCACCCTATAAAATTATTATCAACGACATTGAATATTAGAAAATCCATCCTGCTCAGGGTCAGACTGGCGTTCCTGGCCTTCTTCGTTTTCGGCGCCGCGATTATCGGCAGGATCGTCTATCTCCAGTTCTTTGAAGGAGAAAAATGGCAGCAGCAGGCTGAGGAAATCGGCCTTCAATACCAGAAAGTTCGCGCTACCCGGGGAAATATTTATTCCGACAATGGAAGCCTGCTCATAACCTCCCTCCCGTTTTACAGAGTTGCTTTCGATCCAACGCGTCCGGCCGACAACCTGTTCCGCAGGGAAATCGATTCCCTGAGCTTACTTCTTTCCGGATTTTTCAGGGATAAGGGGGCGCGGGATTACCGGGCCATAATTGAAAATGCCAGGAAAGAAGGAAAGGAATATATCGTGCTCAACAAAAAGGAAATAAAATACCAGGATAAAAAAGTCATGTCTGAATGGCCGCTGTTCCGGCAAGGCAGAATGAAAGGCGGCGTAATTTTTGAAAAGATCGACAAGCGGTTTTACCCGTTTTCCAACCTGGGTTACCGCACCGTCGGATATATCAACCAGAGCAACCAGGGCGCCGGTCTTGAATTCAGTTTCAATTCTTACCTGGGCGGCAAAGACGGGGCAGGACTTTTCCAGAAAGTTGCCGGAGGCAGGTGGCGGCCTGTATACGACGGATCGGAAATAAAACCTGTCGACGGGTTTGACATTCAAACAACGATCGATGTAAACCTCCAGGACGTTGCCCAGTCAGCCCTGACCCGGGCTTTGATCGAACATGATGCCGATTATGGATGCGCCATCGTGATGGAAGTGCATTCGGGTTATGTGAAAGCAATCACCAACCTGAGCAAAACCGCGGAAGGCAGGTACGCCGAAATATATAATTATGCAGTTGGTAACCATGGATTGACTGACCCCGGTTCCACGTTCAAGCTCGCCTCCATGATTACCCTCCTGGAAAAAACAAATATCAATCTTAATGACACGGTTGATACCGGAAAAGGGGAATACGAATATTATGACAGGACCATGCAGGACCATAAGCCGGGTGGGTTTGGAAAAATTACCGTGGCAGAAACTTTTACCAAATCCTCAAACATTGGCATTTCCAAGCTGGTCTTCGCCCATTTCGGCCAGGAACCCCAGAAATTCATCGATCATATCAAGGGAATGGGTCTGGGAAAGCCGGTGGAATTTCAGATGAGGGGCGAAGGGTTGCCTTATATTAAGAGCACTACCGATCGAACCTGGAGCAATGTGAGCCTTCCCTGGATGTCGATCGGTTATGAATTGACCATGACCCCCATCCATACCCTGACCTTCTACAATGCGATTGCCAATAACGGCGTGATGGTCAGGCCGATCATCGTAAGATCAATCCTTGATAAAGGGAACGTGATCGAGGAGTATGAAACATCGATCCTGAACGGTAAAGTCTGTTCGAAAAAGACGTTGAATAAGATCAGGGATCTCCTGAAAGCGGTTGTGTCGGAAGGTACAGCCTATAACATCCACGACAGTTATTACCCCATAGCAGGGAAAACAGGAACCGCGCAAAAACTCGTGAACGGCCGGTATACAAGGCAATACTATACATCATTTGTTGGCTATTTCCCGGCGAACAATCCCAGGTACAGCTGTATCGTTGTTATTGACAATCCAAAGGGATACAGGCAATACGGGTCCGATGTTGCAGCCCCGGTTTTCAAGGAAATCGCCGACAAAATTTATGCAGGCGATATTGACCTGAACAAACCCATGACCGAAGATTATAAAATTGACGAGAGCACCTTCCCGGTGATTCGCGCTGGTTTTAAATCTGACCTGAAACTGATATGCAATGAACTGGGCATATCCAACCACGACCAGACCGAGGAAGAATGGGTGAGGACTTCAACCGTTATGAACGCCGTGAACTGGAACGGAAATGTTTACAGACCGGGTCTTGTGCCCAATGTCATGGGGATGACACTGAAGGATGCCATCTTCCTTCTTGAAAATGAAGGCCTTGTTGTATCATTCGGAGGCAAGGGAAGAGTGGTCAGCCAGTCCCAAAAACCGGGAACTGTATCGAAGGATGGAACTTTAATAAATATTGACCTGGAGTAATGCCGTTATTAAAAGACATATTGTATAAGGCGCCCCTGCTCAGCACCTCGGGGAATATGGAAAGGGAAATCCGCGGCATCAGCTTTGATTCCAGGCAGGTCGGCAGGGACCACCTGTTCGTGGCCGTCAGGGGCACCCAAACTGACGGGCATCGCTTTATTGGCATGGCCGTTGACCGTGGGGCTTCGGCTATTGTATGTGAAACCATCCCCGATAATCCGGCCGGCGGAATTTCCTGGGTCCAGGTGAAGGATAGCCAGGAAGCACTCGGCATTATCGCGTCAAATTTCTATAATAACCCTTCCCGTTCCATCAGGGTTGTGGCTGTAACGGGCACCAATGGAAAAACAACCACCGTAACTCTTTTGTACAACCTGTTCGTGAAATTGGGATATGCGACAGGATTGATCTCGACGATCCATAACCGCATCAACAGCAGGGTTCTTTCATCCACGCATACCACGCCCGACCCCATACAATTAAATCAGTTAATGTCGGAAATGGCCGCCGAAGGATGTACATACTGTTTCATGGAAGCCAGCTCCCACGCTCTTGAACAACGGAGAATGGCGGGACTTAAAATCCAGGCAGGCGTATTCACCAACATCACCCACGATCACCTCGATTATCACAAAACATTCGACGCATATATTTCGGCAAAAAAAAGATTATTCGACGGGCTCGACAGGAATGCTGTTGCATTGATAAACGCCGATGACCGCCACGGGTCGGTGATGGTCCAGAATACAGCAGCGCGTGTAAAGACCTATAGTCTTAAAGTTCCTGCCGATTTCAAGACGAAAATTATTTCGAACACCTTCCAGGGCATTGAGCTGAATATGAACGACAGGGTCTGCTGGTTTCCCATGGTAGGAGAATTCAATGCATATAATCTCACCGCGGCA
>DATDPY010000485.1:0-4794 GCA_035292565.1 Cyclobacteriaceae bacterium
AGAAAATAATTTCAAGCGATGATCTCATTAAAATCTGGGAAAGCTGGGTAAATCAATACCCTATCGTACTTATCGAAGACGGACTGGCGGAAAACGACTGGAAGGGCTGGCAGAACCTTACAAAAACCCTTGGAGGGAAAATAGAACTTGTCGGAGATGATATTTTCTGCACCAACAAACAGATCCTTGCCGATGGCATCGAAAAGGGGGTCGCCAATTCCATTTTGATCAAGCTGAATCAGATCGGAAGCGTGACCGAGACCCTGGAAACCATTGAATTGGCATACCGGAATGGATATAATGCTTTTGTATCACACCGGAGCGGTGAAACTCCTGACAGTTTCATCGCCGACCTGACTATTGCGGTGAATGCAGGGCATTTGAAAACCGGAAGCGGATGCCGGGGGGAACGCATTGAAAAGTTCAATCAATTAATGCGTATTGAACATGAGTTGGGTAAATCATCAAAATTCACGGGGAAAAAAGTATTTAAGAATGCCTGATTTTAAAGGGGGGAGATCCCCTTTTTATTTGTTTCTGTTCTGACATGATCAACCAAGTCTCAATTATTCAAGAAATATCAGACATCAACAAAGCTATTGGTGCGCCTGATCTGACGGCGCCCATTTCCGAAATATTAAACAGTAAAGAAAAAACCGTTTACCTGTCTGTCCTGGGCCAATTTAAATCCGGCAAAAGCTCATTGATCAACAGCATTATCGGCGAGAGCATTTTACCGGTCGGCGTTGTGCCCGTTACGGCCATTGTTACGCGACTGATCTTTGGTTATGAACCGGGATTAATTATACGATATATCAACGGCAAGGAATCCCATTTTGATATCAGTGAACTTCCTGCGTATGTAACTGAAAAGTTAAATCCTGAAAATGTCAAAGAAGTCGCCCAGGCTATAGTGGAACACCCTTCTTTGGAACCATTCAAAAACATCAGCCTTGTCGATACTCCCGGCTTAGGCAGTCTTTACAGGCACAACGATGAAGCTGCAAAACAATGGCTCCCATTTACCGGTATGGCTATTGTCACGATCAGCGCTGAACGGCCATTGTCGGAAGAAGATATTACTCTTTTAAAAGGTATCGTGCAATATTGCCCTGAAACAGCCCTGATAATCACCAAGGCCGATCTGTTTGGAGACAGTGAAATGATGGAAATTAAAGATTACATATCAGGATCTCTTAAAAAGATAAATGCAGGGGGTATTCAGTTATTTGAGTATTCAGTAAATAACCAACAAAAATACCGTGAGGCCTTGATCCGGAATTTAATCCTGCCCTTGAACAATAATTCCAGTAATAAAATCAAGCAGATTGTTCGTCATAAAACCCAAAATTTGATGGAACAAAGTATTTCTTATGCCGGGCTCGCCCTGCAATCGGCCGCGAAAAGGGAAAAGGAAAAAGATTCGGTAAATAAGATTTTGGAAGATATAAGAAATAACCGGCACCACCACGAAAGGGAAATGTTATTATCAGGTTCGGCGTTTAAGGATAAGGTAAGAAGCAAACTTGAAAAAGTTGTTCTTCCATATCTTTCAGGCATTAGAGAATCAATAATAATTCAATTTAAAACCGATTTTCAAGATTGGAAAGGATCATTATACAATGTATCCCGTCACTACGAATATTGGCTAAATATCCATATCGGGGAGGAAATTAAGCGAATGAACGATGACTGTTTTAATTCAGTCATTCAAATAGTACGCGAAACAGCCGGATATTATCAATATTCCGCGCTGCAATTCAGACAACGATTGGATGACAAGTTAAGCGAAGTTTTCGGAGTGCGCCTACCTTCTGCGTATTGGCAGATTGATTTTACCGGCATCGACCGGCCGGATATCAATATTTACAGGACATTTGATTCACATATCGATTCATTGCTTTTTTTCCTTCCCATAAATTGGTTTAGAAATATTTTTTACCGACACTATATTAACCAGATTCCTTTTGAGACTGAAAAAAATCTGCATCGTTATATTTCAGCATTAACAGGGAAGCTTATAAAAACCATCGATGCCATACATGAACAGGCTCTGCTTTACATCAGCAATGAGATCAGGAATATTGAAAATATACTTCAACGCCCTGACACGAGTTATAGAACAATTCAATATTACCTGGAAAGGCTAGAGAATATCAAGAAAAAGGAAAACGCAGACTAAGCAGGATTTCTGGGAATTACCGATGATTTATACCGGATCACCACGGCTTTTTCAATCGTGATAAGCCCCCCGGACCTGGAATTCTCAAACATATGTTCGACAACCGGTATAAATTTTTCGATTTTCTCTTTCGTATCCACAATTTCAATGATCAATGGCAGGTCTGTGGATAATTCAAAAATTTTTGCTGTATGAATTCTGGAATTGGCTCCATATCCCATGATTCCCCTGATAACGGTCGCCCCTGAAAGTAACTGCCTGCGTGCTTCAAGAACGATCGCTTCATAAAGCGGCTGGTTTCCCATTTTATCGGATTCCCCGATGAAAATCCTCAATAATTTGGCATTTGGATCGTTTTCCATATTCTTAAATCAGTTTGGGAATCGCAATTCCTATCAAGGTGGCCATCAGTCCGAAAAATACTGTTGTTGAAAGATAAATAAAAGCCGGGATAAATTGGCCGTCGCGCATTAATGAAATTGTATCATTCGAAAAGGCTGAAAAGGTGGTAAATCCCCCGCAAATCCCCGTTGCCAGGAAGAGCCTCCAGTCGGGATTCAAACCTCCCCGATCGCTTATTCCATAAATTAATCCTACCAGGAAACATCCAATGATATTGACCCATAGCGTACCATATGGTAAAATGGTTGATATCCTGTTTTGGATGAATTGAGAAGCTAAATACCGGAATACGCCCCCGATAAAGCTTCCCGTTCCGATCAATAAAATGATTCTCATCGCATGTACTTAATATTTTTTTGGCTGGAAAATTAGTCAATACAATTCATATAATCCTAATGGCTCCGGTACTGCACCGTTCCCACCTTTTATCCTGATTGCCGGAGTAATCCGGGATGTTTCATTCTTTTGCCAGGATTTTCATCTAATATTAAAAATTCCAGTTCGGGCTTATGGATTAATAAATTTAAAGCTATCTTTGTTCGGTAATTTACGAACAAACTTGGCGAAGAAGGAAGAAATAACGGTAAACCAGAGGAAAATGGCGAGGTATGCCAAAGCCATGGGCCATCCGGTGAGGATGTATGTGCTGGAATTGCTATCTAACCAGAGTTGCTGCTACAGTGGTGACCTTTCGGATATTTTACCCATAGCCAAATCCACCTTATCGCAGCATTTAAAAGAGCTCAAAGATGCCGGGCTGATCCAGGGGGAAATCGAGGCTCCGAAAATCAAGTATTGCCTGAACCGGAAGAACTGGGAAGAGGCGCGCACATTATTGAAGAATTTTTTGAAAGCATAAAAATTTTTTAAAACAATCGTTCGTATTTAGGCGAACAATAAACAATTCATATTATGGAAATCAAGGTATTGGGTACCGGCTGTCCGCGGTGCAAGGCGCTTGAACAGTCTGTCATGAATGTATTGGCGGAAACGGACATTGTCGCCGATGTAAGCAAAGTTGGCGATATAGCCAAGATCATTGAATATGGGGTGATACATACGCCGGCTCTGGTCATTAATGGGAAAATTGTCTTAAGCGGGAGAGTTCCCTCCGGGACTGAGTTAAAATCAATAATTACTTCAAATCAATAATTCAATGAAAAACCTTACGTTATTTTTTGTATTTGGATTCTTATTATTACTGACTTTTTCCTGTGGAGCACAACCTGAAAAATCTGCCGGGAAACCGGCTGTCCAGGGTTCCGAACAGGTGGCAGTTTATTATTTTCACTTTACAAGAAGATGCATTACATGCCAGGCTATTGAATCGCAGTCCAGACAAATTATATCGGAATTATATGGCGATCAGGTGAGTTTCAATGCATTCAATCTGGATGAAAATGACGGGGCGGTAAAAGGCAAAGAATTGGATATATCGGGCCAAACCCTGCTGATCGTCCGGGGGGATACTAAGATCAACCTGACCAGTGAGGGATTTATGTATGCCCGGAATGATCCTGAAAAGTTTAAGAAGATCCTGAAAGAAAGAATTGATAAGATGCTGTAAAGGGTTTCCGGATGGAAAAGATTTTAAACGGCATATTGGAAAACAGTTCATTCCCGGTTGTCTCGGCATTCGTACTCGGGCTGATGACAGCCATCAGCCCATGCCCCCTTGCCACCAATATCACAGCCATCGGCTTTATCGGAAAAGAGATTGAAAATAATAAAAGGGTTTTTATCAACGGACTGGTTTATACAGCCGGCCGGGCTATCACCTATACCCTGCTGGCGTTTATTATTTATATCGGGGCTGACCAGTTTAAACTTTCCGGGCTGTTTCAGAAATACGGAGAAAAAATTCTGGGCCCCCTGCTTATTGTAATCGGTTTCTTCCTTTTGGGAATCCTTACCATCAAATTCCCCGGCCTTGACCAATTAACCAACCGATATCCGGAAAAGGGGATCCGGAATTACCGGGACGTATTGCTGTTGGGGATCATTTTCGCACTGGCATTCTGTCCCTTCAGCGGGGTTTTATATTTTGGCATGCTAATACCGTTAACGATATCCGCTTCGTCGGGATTGCTTCTTCCGGTCGTCTTTGCGCTGGCTACGGGTATCCCGGTCATCATTTTCGCCTGGATATTAGCGTACGCGGTTTCCCGGATCGGGAAGATATATAACGGGGTGAAAACTTTTGAATTATG
>DATDPY010000486.1:0-4287 GCA_035292565.1 Cyclobacteriaceae bacterium
AGCCGCGATGGAAGTAATCCGGGTTAAGCCCTGTGACGGAAAAGCTGTTGTCAGGGTATGAAGAGGATCACCCCGATCAGAATTATGGTAACCATTAAGACTTCAATTACCAGCCTTACGTTACTTTTTTGTTCCTTGGTCATGATTAATTAATTCCGGATAAAAGTTTGGCCGGGTATTAATACGGACCCGGTTTAAAAATTTCATAGCGAAAATGATACCAAAAAATGAAAAACACCGGAAAGGATTGAAATATTTTTCAAAGTATTGCCGCTCTGACCTTTTGGGCAGCATCCTGGAGGAGGACTGCGGAGGTAACCTTCAATCCTGATTGGTTGATGATCCTGGCGCCTTCCTGAGCATTGGTTCCCTGGAGCCTGACGATGATGGGGATACCTATCTCACCAATATTTCTGTATGCTTCCACGACTCCCTGGGCAACCCGGTCACATCTTACGATTCCACCGAAGATATTGATCAGGATAGCCTTTACATTCGGATCTTTGAGAATAATCCTGAAACCTGCTTCAACCGATTTTGCACTCGCGCCTCCGCCGACATCCAGAAAGTTTGCCGGTTCGCCTCCGGAGAGCTTGATCATATCCATGGTTGCCATCGCAAGCCCCGCGCCATTGACCATGCATCCTACGTTTCCTTCGAGCTTGATATAGTTCAGGTCCGATTCCTTGGCTTCGACCTCGAGGGGGTTTTCTTCGGCCTTGTCTCTCAATGCGGCGATGTCGGCATGCCGGTACAGTGCGTTGTCATCGAGATTCACCTTGGCATCTACGGCTATAATATGGTCATCCGAGGTCTTGAACAGTGGATTTATTTCGAATTGTGAAGCATCGATCGAAATATAGGCATTATATAATGAGGTGGTAAAGCTGATGAATTCCTTAAATGCATTACCCTGCAATCCGAGCGCGAATGCGATTTTCCTTGCCTGGAAGGATTGCAATCCGACGCGTGGGTCAATCCACTCCTTGATTATTTTGTCCGGAGATTCCGCAGCTACCTTTTCAATATCCATTCCTCCTTCCGTTGAAGCCATAATTACGTCGCAGCCTTTCGACCGGTCGAGGAGGATGCTCATGTAATATTCCTTTGGCTCCGAAGGCCCCGGGTAATAGACATCCTGCGCGATCAGTACATAATTTACCTTCCGGCCGTCGGGCCCGGTCTGGTGTGTGACCAGCGTGCCGTTCAGAATATTTTTAACCTTTTCGGGGACCTCATCCAGCGATTTCGCAAGGACGACGCCGTTGGAACCCGTTTCCCTGATCTTCCCTTTCCCGCGGCCGCCGGCATGGATCTGCGCTTTGATGACAAACCATTTTGTCCCGGTTTGCTGTGCCAGTCGGTCAGCAGCTTCCCTGGCCTTCGACGTATCCGATATGCAAATTCCTTCCTGGATCCTGACACCGTATTTTTTCAATATTTCCTTGGCCTGGTATTCGTGAATGTTCATGGATATTCTTTTTTATTCAGGAATCCAAAGTAAGTTAAAAATTCACAAATGCAAACCGGGCAAATGGAATATCTGAGCCAATGATTCGTGAAATTGCGTATGTTTGCCGTGAATTCACCCTTTTCCAATGCTGAAAGTCCAGGGAGTCACGAAATCATATGCCAGCCTCAAAGTACTTAAGGGAATTGACTTTGAAGTTTCGCACGGAGAAGTGGTATCCATTGTAGGGGCTTCCGGCGCGGGGAAGAGCACGCTATTGCATATCCTGGGAACGCTTGATAACCCGGATAACGGTACGGTATTCCTGAACGATACGAATCTTTTTTCGCTGAAGGGAAACCAGCTTTCAAAGTTCAGGAACAGGCATATTGGCTTTATCTTCCAATTCCATAACCTTCTCCCCGAATTTACAGCGCTGGAAAATGTTTGTATACCTGGGTTTATTGCAGGGAGCAAGGATAACGAGGTGGTCGGGAATGCCAGGGAATTGCTGGACCTGCTTGGCCTTACCGGCAGGCTCGATCATAAGCCTTCCGAGCTTTCCGGTGGAGAGCAGCAAAGAATTGCTGTGGCAAGGGCGCTTTTAAACAGGCCCGAAATCATTCTCGCGGATGAACCCAGCGGTAACCTCGATTCCAAAAATGCCGAGGAATTACATTCATTGTTTTTCAAGCTCAGAAATGACCTGAAACTGACCATAATCATCGTCACACACAATAAGGAACTTGCCCACATGGCCGACCGCAAGCTCGAAATTAAAGACGGCGTGATCCTGAGATGAGTGGAATGACTGGGGCAGGGGATGGGTATAATAAATTTTTTGTGGGAGAATAATGTATTGGTCGAAAGGGATAATTTATATGCTGCTTTCGGGCTTTTTCTTTTCGCTGATGAACATCTGCGTTAAACTTGTCCCGGGCATTCCATCCGTTGAAATTGTATTGTTCAGGTCCCTGGTTTCCCTGGTGATAAGCTTTACTATTTTAAAATACAGCAACATAAACGTCTGGGGCAATAATAAAAAATACCTTATATTGCGCGGTCTGTTTGGGGCGGGAAGCCTGATCCTGTATTTCGAACTCCTGCACAGGATCCCGTTCGCTAGCGTTGTTACGCTGTTCTTCCTGGCACCCATTTTCACGAATATAATCGGCATCTTTATTGTTAAAGAAAAAGTTCATCCCTGGCAGTGGATTTTTTACCTGGTTTCATTTGCCGGCATCCTGCTGGTAAAGGGCTTCGACTCCCGGATATCGCTCACGGACCTTTTCATCGGCATCGGGACATCTCTATGTTCGGGTTTTGCCTTGAATTTTGTCCGCAAGCTCGGAAAAGATGAACATCCCGTAGTAATCATCTTTTACTTTCCCCTGATGACCATCCCTCTGACCGGCGCATTTTCGCTCATAACCTGGAAGGTCCCGGGTCCGATGGAATTCGCCATGCTAATCCTCATCGGTGTGCTAACCCAGATTGCCCAGTTTTACCTGACCAAGGCATACCAGTCGGAAAGGATTTCGAGAATAGCCAATCTGCAATACCTGAATATTATATACGCCCTTTCTTTCGGATTCGCATTTTTCAGGGAAACCTATAATTATCTAACCCTGGCCGGAATCTTTCTTGCCGTTTCGGGCGTACTGTTAAACCTGATGTTTAAAAAAACCTTATACCCTGTAACCCAATCTTCCTAATCTCTTTAATTTCTGATCGCAACATTCTAACTTTACATTCAATAAAAATCCAAGGCTTATGTCAGGACATAGTAAATGGTCGACCATAAAAAGAAAGAAAGGTGCTCTTGATGCAAAAAGGGGGAAACTTTTCACAAAGATCATTAAGGAAATAGCCATCGCTGTAAAGGAGGGAGGTTCTGCCGATCCGTTGAATAATCCCCGCCTTCGGCTTGCCATACAGAATGCCAAAGGCGCCAATATGCCGAAAGACAATGTTGAGCGGACCATAAAGAAAGCGGCAGGTGCGGATGCAAGCCACTATGAAGAAGTTACGTATGAAGGCTATGCATCACACGGAGTGGCTGTGTTCGTCGAATGCCTGACTGATAATATCAACCGGACCGTTTCAGCGGTACGCGCCCTTTTCAATAAATACGGCGGATCGCTGGGAACCAAGGGCTCACTCGAATTTATCTTCGACCGGAAAGGAATTTTTACTTTAAAGATCCCCTCTAATTTCAACGAGGAGGAATTTGAATTGAGCATGATTGACGCGGGTGCGGAAGATATTGAAATTGACGAAAATTATATTACGATAACTAGCCAGACCAAAGATTTCGGCAAGGTAAATAAGAAACTCGAAGAAATGGGTATTGAAACGGAAACAGCCGAGTTACAGCGGATCCCGAAAACTACGGTCCCGCTAAGCGATGAAACGCTGATACAGGTCATGAAATTTGTTGAAGCCCTGGAGGATAACGACGACGTTCAGAAGGTATACCATAATATTGAGATCAAGGAATCACAGATTGCATTGTTATAAGACGATTTCCGCTAATGATTTCGGGCAGATTACCAACTGATTTATTGGTTAACTGGTTCACTGGTTAACAGTTACTCATAAATGATTTCCGACATTGCCAACTGCCCTTTGCCAACTGATTTATTGGTTCACTGGTTCACTGGTTAGCAGTTATTCATCCATGATTCCCGACCTTGCCAACTGCCCTTTGCCAACTGATTTATTGGTTTACTGGTTCACTGGTTAGCAGTTATTCATAAATGATTCCCGACATTGCCAACTGCCCTTTGTCAACTGATTTATTGGTTTACTGGTTCACTGGTTAGCAGTTATTCATA
>DATDPY010000487.1:0-3865 GCA_035292565.1 Cyclobacteriaceae bacterium
GAGCTCGTACAAGGCCTTATCCCAGTCTTCAAATCCACCGCCCTTGTAATGCCGGAGCATCCATGAAAAATCCCACATGGCAATGGCCAGGTTCTTTTCGATATTCCTGATCCCATATTTATTCGCTTGTCCGTGCTTCGACCCGATCGCCAGGGATTGGCCAAGATAAATCCCGGCGGCGGACATTGTCGATTTCCGTATAAATTCCCTGCGCCTCATCTTATTCACAGGTTGAATTTACGTTATGGGTTTGAAAATTTCCCAGTGATGCCCGAACGGGTCCTCAATCCGGCTCAGGCGGTATCCATAATGCTGATCGGCCACGGGGTATACTTCTCTTCCCCCCGCGGATATTGTCTTCAACCCATTCGTGACAGACAAAGTCGGCAAAAATTTTACTGGGATCATTTGTATGGTATTCTTTTAATACAAGTCAATTTATCACGGAGGTATTGGGATCCTACTGCCCTGTTAACGGAAGGTCATGGTGTTTAAGGCAGCCAGTAATATTTCTTTTTGTTCTTCAGAAGTATAGGAAATGATCACATTAAAGCTGAATCCTTTCAGAACAGTGGAATAATAAACCTGCTCAATTTCCAAACCCATATAATTCAGCTTCGCGATCATCTTGTAAAATTCGGTCCCGTTTATATTTTCCAATTCAAAATCAGGCGAAAGATAATCGTACTTGAATTGCCCCTGTTCAAGAATTCGTTTTGACTGGAATAAATAATCGCTTCCTTTTTTTATTCCCGGGGCATTTTTGATGTTTTCGGCAACGATCATAAAATTCGGGTTGAAATCGACTGGCGATCCAAGCTCAAACTGGTATACGGCCAGAAGATTGGCGGTATTGATTTCAGAAGCCTTCATAACTGCCTGCAACTTCTCATCATCTCCTGCCACCATCTCCTGCCCGGCTTTGGTCAGTTCGTCGGCTTGTTCCTTGGTGAGAACAACCCATCCGGAAGGGATTTTCATTTCAAAATTGAAATATTTATTCTGGTAGGAATTGTTTTTTATCCTCCCATAATCAAAGTCTTGTGACCTGGTGTCATTGAGCAGGCCGGCCATCGCCAGGATAACCGGGATCAATGCAATTGATACGTTGAATTTTTTCATATTTTAATGCTCCAATTCAAATAGCTGAAAGCTTATCAGGTGTCACTCAGAACGGTCCGGATCCAGGGGTCACACAAGGCCTGTCTGTAAGATAATGAAATTAATCAGAATCCCGGAATTATACAATCAGTTAGCTCCAGCCGGCATAACCGAATAATGTACATGCACCAGCCGCCAATCATTTCCCGTCTTTCTCCAGATCTGGGTTTCACGCCCGCGGGTTTGTATCGGTATATTACCGGCTTTCAATGTGGCATCAAATACCCAGTAAAACTCAGTCCAGGCCACATCCCCGATTATGGTGATCTTTTCATCAAAGCTTTCGAGGTTCCTTGAGGTAAAAGTTGTCGCAAAAAAATCGTAAATATTTTCTTTGATCTCCGGCCAGCTATGTTCGTGGCCTCTGGGATGTATAAAGGACAGATCGCCGGCTAAATACCATAATTTCGAAGCCAGCACTGTGTCGGCACTGTCGACTGATTGCGTGTACAGGTTGATCAGGGACCTGATTTGAACAGAGTCTGCTTTGTCCGTTTGATCGGATTCCGCAGTGGCCTCATTTGCTGCCGCGTTTTTATGATTACAGCCATTAATCGCCATAAGTGCTGAGATAGCAAGAAAAAAACTGATCTTATTCATAATCGAAATGTTTAAGCCATTATTTTATCCGGGCGTTTTTGCTTAGATACTCAGGAAGCGCCGAAACCCCCGGACCAAAGTAGTGGAAACATTCGGCCCATTCAAGCTTGTAACGACTGCCTGCTTCCTTATCGGAAGGTATACCTCTTAAATATTGTGAATCCAGGTCAAGGACGAAATGTTTGATATAATTCCTGTTGGCCTCCTCATCGGTACTGCCAAGCAAAGGCAGGTATTTTCCTTTCTCTTCCAGATTTTTCTTCAGCAGTGACCCGTTTTCTCCAGCGGGTCCCTGGGTAACATTAGCGAGATTGGCATCGATCTTTTGTTCGATCGTACCCGTGATGTCCACGATGCGGTTTACAAGCTGTGGGCCGCGTGCGAAATAATATCTTTCAATTACGGAATGCGGCTCCAGTCCGGCTTCAAAATGTTCGGGATAATCGCGGCTCCCTCCGGCCATCCACCGGGCAGCCTCTACGGCCTGGGCCGTAATGTAGTGGTCGGGATTTTCTTCATAATGCCCCCAGGGATCGTAACAGATGATCGTGTCAACCTTCAGCATTCTGAAAAGGAATATCAGCCTTCCCCGGATATCCTGCATGCTGTAGTTGTCCAACATGTGGTTGCGGTATCCCAGGTCGAAAACTTTTTTTAACCCGAGTGCTTTGGCGACAGCCTGGTTGTCGGCGCTGTTGCTTTTTACAATGTCACCAATCGTTTCTCCCTTCCCGGCATGATCGTCGTTTGTAGTCCGGATCAGGTAACCTTCGTAGCCTTCCCTGATCAGTTTGGCGACGGTTCCGGCCGCGAAGAGCGGAATATCATCGCAATGAGGCTGGATGGCCGCCAGCACCTTGCCCTTGTGAGGCTGGCCCTGTACTGCTTTTTCAATGACAACTTCATTGGTTATCCCGGATAATTGACGGGGGCTATATGGTACTGTCAGGAAGGGAAGCATGATCCCTGAACTGATAAAGTCTCTTCTTTCCATGTCAGGTATGATTTTACCGGATAAATATCAGGAGAATTGTTTGAAAAACAGCAAGACCAGGAACCCATAGAACAGTTTGCGGTCGTTGGCCAGGATCAGGTCTAAGGTCTGCCCTGGCTTTGCAAACATCCCGAAATACAATTTCAGAAATCCGGAATTATTGTTATTCATTTTACCAGAATTTTAAAGGAGCAAAAACATTTCCCGAAGGTTGTTACAAAACCCAAAAAACAAATGGGATCAATGTTCCCCGGCATTGAGTTTCAGATATTCATAATAATCAAACAATGGAATATCTTTAATTCCCAATTGTCTTAAAATAGTTGTCACCTGCCCCCTGTGGTAAGAACTGTGATTCAGGCAATGCTGTATGACCTCATATACCGGCAGTTTGTTTTCAATCCATGGCGTCTGGACTGGCCTTACCAGGTCTTCCTCTGATAAATGAACTACATATTCCCTGAACATGTTTGAATTTTCAATCAGCAGGCTTATCACCTCTTCTGCGTCCGGTTTTCTTTTGTTCCACTTGTCATCATCGAACCTTGTTCCTGCAATGACCGTAATCCAGAATTCCTGCGAGTCCAGGAAATGCCATACTGTCATTGCAATGCTTAAAAAACTGGATACCGCTTCCTGCGTAATCAGTTCGCGGGGCTTGGTCCTGAGGTAGTTTGACAACCTTGTATTCGCCCATGCATTATAGTCTGCGTAATTTTTTATTAAACTTGTTAAGCCCATATAAATTTAATGAGATAGGGCGCAGAATTATTTTTTCATTTTAATTTTTATAATCCCGCCGGTATATTTTCGGCCGTAATCAATGATGGATTTTAACGGTCCGATAATTTCAATAGACTCAATTTTATTTGGATCCAAAGTCTCAACGTTGAAATTTATCATCAATACATCATCAATGATAAAGTCAGGGGCATCAGGAAAAAGCAGGTTACCTTCTACACTCAGATAGGTCTGCATAGTTGTTTTTTTATCATTAGACTCAATTATAAGCAAACCATTTTTCCCATGTTCCCCGATAAGTCTCATCGGTGAATCCGAAGATAATTGTGAAAATTTAATAATATTCTCAATTCCAATTTCATTAATAAC
>DATDPY010000488.1:0-5933 GCA_035292565.1 Cyclobacteriaceae bacterium
ATAGGATTTAAGGACAGTAAAAAATTCATCACGCAAAGGTAAATACTCCCCGTTCAGATACAAAAAAAAGCCTGGTTTTTAAAACTACAGGGCTGTGATTTAAAGCCTTGCTGCGGCTCTTCTAAGGCGATCATTAATGGCCTTTCCAATTCCTGTCTCAGGCACAAGCTCGGCATAAATAATCTGAATATCGAGGTTGTCCAGAAACCGCAGGCCTGTAAACAGGTTTTTACCTGCTTCCTTAAGGTCGGAATTCCCGGAAAGCATATACTGGTTTTCCGCAGGCACCTCATCCCGGAGCTTGTTAAAAGAAAGTATCCCCGCATTGGCGGCTACCACATTCATTGCAGGCAGATCATGATCAAAAAGGATCACCTTTTTGGCAGGTGCATAATGAGACTTCAGCATCCCAGGGGCGATTATTCCCGGGTATTCCCTGGTCCTGATTTCGACGGGTCCGATAATTGCCTCGATTTTTTCAATGCTCTTCCCCCCCAACCTGTACACCACAGGGTTTCCTTCCTCGCATCCGATTATTGTTGATTCAATCCCTACGGAACATGGTCCGCCGTCGAGAATATACCGGATTCTTGTCCCGAGCTGCCGGTTGACGTGTTCGGCGGTGGTAGGGCTCACATAACCGAATGGATTCGCACTTGGAGCGGCCAGGGGGTAATCGAGCCCCGACAGGAGTTCCAGGGTCAGCGGATGGCGGGGCATTCTTACTGCCACGGTATCAAGTCCTGAAGTTATGATATCGGGTATGATTTCTTTTTTTTTCAGGATCAGCGTGAGAGGACCCGGCCAGAAATTTTCCGCGAGAATTCTGAGTTTCTCAGGGATCTCCTGCGCAAAATTGCCGATCTTGTCGATCCGGTCGGTATGTACGATGAGAGGGTCGAAAGTTGGCCGGTCCTTGACAGCGAAGATCTCGGTTACCACTGCTGGTTCGTAGGCATTTCCTGCCAGGCCATACACGGTTTCCGTTGGTATGGCAACCAGGTTCCCGGAATCCAAAAGCTTCCGTGCTCTGGCAATATTATCTCCGATTTCTGCCATATCGTGGCGAATCTATAATTAAAAAAGGTTTCCATGGGGAAACAGACGAAATTTTATACTTTAGTGTAAACTAAATCAATACAATGGGAACAAAGGCTAAAACAATTCTCAGGGGATTATCTATTCTACTCGCCCTTCTGGTTGTGTTTATGCAGCTGGATATCATTTCGATCAATGTTCAAATGATCAACGATAACCGAATGTGGTTGATGATCCTCTCCTATGGTATGTTGCTGGTAACCTTAAGGTAAATCACTTTCAGGTGAAATTTAACGGAATGCCAATTCCATCACAGGTAAAATAACAGGCATCTGTTCCATCAGCCTTCTGAATAAATCTAAGTAACTTTATCCTGTTATGAGCATATTCTATTTCCTTTCCGGATTGCTGGCAGGGGCAGCGGTTGCCGCTGTTTTTGCCTGGCTTAGATTAAGGAACCGGCAGGTCCTGACCCGGGAACAAAAAGATATGCTCGACAGGCGGATTTCATCGCTGGAGATCGATCAGAAAGTTGCCCAGGAAAAATTTATCCTGGTCCAGGATGATCTTAAAAGATCCAATGCCTTGCTCGATGACGAAAGAAATAAAAATCTCTCATTAAATAAATCGCTTTCCTCAAAAGAATCCGAATTCAAAGCGCTGTTTGAAAAGCTTGAAACTCAGAAGAAGGAGGTTGAAGAATTGCATGAAAAATTAAATATGCAGTTCAGGAACCTCGCAAACGAGATCCTGGAAGAAAAGAGCCGAAAATTTACCGATCAGAATAAATCGCAAATCGCCGAGATCCTTAATCCCCTGAAAGAAAAGATCATTGAATTTGAAAAAAAAGTTGAACAGACAAACAAGGAAAGCATCGACAGGAATTCTTCTCTGAAAGAACAGATCCTGAACCTGCGGGAGTTGAATCAGCGGATCACCCGCGATGCGGAGAACCTGACCAAGGCGCTGAAAGGAGAATCCAAATCCCGGGGAACCTGGGGGGAATTCATTCTTGAAAAAATCCTTGAAAAATCGGGTCTCACGAAAGACAGGGAATATGTTACCCAGGAATCACATACCTCAGACGACGGAAGGCGATTCCAGCCCGATGTGATCATCAGGCTTCCCGAAAACAAAACGATTATTATCGATTCCAAGGTATCGCTCGTTGATTATGAACGGTTTGTAAATGAGGAGGAGGAGGATCTGAGAAAAGAACACCTTAAAGGTCATATACAATCAATTCGGACACATATCAAAGCATTAAGTGAAAAAAATTACCAGGATCTAGGTATTCGGGGGCTTGACTTCGTCCTCTTATTTATGCCCGTGGAGCCGGCTTTCAGTGTGGCGATACAAAACGACGACCGGCTTTTTCTCGATGCCTACGAAAGAAATATCGTAATTGTCAGTCCATCAACCCTGATTGCCACCTTACGGACGATCGCCAGTATTTGGAGGCAGGAATACCAGAACCGAAATGCTATGGAAATCGCAAAACAGGGAGGAGACCTGTACGACAAATTTAAAAATTTTACCGACGACCTGATGACGCTTGGCGATAAACTGGATTCAACTCAAAAGACCTATGAGGAGGCGATGAAAAAACTTTCATCCGGGACAGGAAACCTGGTCAAACGGGCGGAAAAATTGAAAATACTGGGTGCCAAGGTTAAAAACAGCATCGATTCGCGATTGCTGGAAGCAGGAGAAAATGAAACTGAATGATTCTTATAACTAATTTTATGCCCGGAAGTCTCGCGATGGGCCTCACTCCGGATAAACTGATTCTAGCATGGAATTGACCCCGGATAACAAGCTGAGAAACCTGATCGTTGTGGGCGACAGGGTCCTGATCCGCCCCATAAAGCCCGATGATAAAACCCAAAGCGGTTTATACCTGCCTCCCGGGGTCAAAGAAAAAGAAAAAGTGCAGACGGGTTATGTGATTAAGATTGGCCCGGGATATCCCATTCCTTTGCCAGCAGACGAAGATGAAACCTGGAAGGAAAAAAAGGATGAGATCAAGTATATACCTCTGCAGGCAAAGGAAGGCGATCTGGCAATCTTCCTTCAGAACGGAGCGATCGAAGTCAATTACCGGGATGAAAAATTGTTTATCGTTTCCCAGGCTTCCATCCTGCTCCTGGAAAGGGATGAAGGTTTGTTCACATAGAATTGATTTGCTGATTTGCTGATTTACTGATTTGCTGATTTACTGATTTACCGATATTCCGATTGTCGCTGTTATCAAGAAATACACCCGCTGAACTGCCCCTCGAAGTCAGGCAAAAGGCCCTCGATATTAAGAACCGTCAGGGGAAATTTGCCGCTATCCGGTTCCTGTCCATCGAACATCGTATTGGATTGCGGGAAGCAAAAGATTTTGTTGAAGGCTATGATGCATATGGAAGAGAAATCCCACCCGGCCAGAGAAAACGGCCGGCCAGCATCATCGGGAAAACATTCCTGGCCATTGCTGCAATTATGCTTGCTATTGCCTTTTCAATCTACTACCTGCAGACGGATTTTATTAGAAAAGGATTGTCGTTAAACGGCATCGTTGTTGACATGGTCAATACCGGGGGCAGTTTTTCACCAGTGATCCGGTACGAAGTGAACGGCACAAATTATGAAACCCAGGTGCATATTTCCACAGATCCTCCCGCGTATGAAATTAACGAAGTGGTACACATCTGGGTCAGTAATGAGGATCCCCGGAAAATCCTGGTTGACAGCATTACCGGCAGATATATTCCGATATTCGTACTTACTTCCCTTGGGTTTATTTTCGGCCTTATCGGGATCCTGTTAAAAATGTTTTCCGGTGACATTGCTTGATTGTTATTTCCGGCCTTCATTTGAATATCAAGGCTTTTTAACACCGCATACGTCAAATTTCATTAACTTCATTGCATGATTTTTTTAGTCCCATGACAGGACGTGAAAGGGTGCTGGCGGCACTGAATTTTCGTTCCCCCGATGTGCTGCCTTTCGATTTCGGGGGTCACCGGTCATCCGGTATTGCGGCCCTGGCTTACACCAGGCTAAAAAAAGAACTGGGCATCAGGTCAGGTAATACCTATGTTTATGATATGATCCAGCAACTGGCGATCATCGAAAATCCTGTCCTGGATGCGTTTAATATTGATACTATTGAGCTGGGAAGAGGATTCAATCTTCACGAAAATGACTGGAAGGACTGGGTACTGCCTGACGGCACAGCCTGCAAGATCCCGGCATTTATCCGTGTCGTAAAGGAAGGGTCGGACTGGACGATCCTATCCGGGGACGGTAAAATACTCGGCCAGCAGAAAAAAGGTGTGCTTTATTTCGAACAGTCCGGTTTCCCGATGGCCGGCCGTGATTTCAGGAATGATCCGTTCGATGACCTTGAAGAGCAGATGAAACTCGGTATGTGGACGTCTGTTCCTGTTCCCGGGAGCCAATTTAAACTTGAGGGAAACGATCTTGTGAAGCTGGAAGAAGGAGCCAGGGAATTAAGGAAAAATTCCAACAAGGCCATTATCGGGCTGTTCGGGGGAAATCTGTTTGAAACTCCACAATTTCTTTTTGGCGCGGAAAATTATCTTAGCTACATGGTCATGTACCCCGATGCCATTCTCCGTTTGTCGGATAAACTATGCGACATTTATTGCCGCAACATCAGCAAATGGCTGAAAGCCGTCGGACCTTATATTGATATCATGCTTTTCGGCGATGATCTGGGGTCCAATTTCGGTCCCATATTTGATCCGGCAATGTATCGTGAGTATTATAAACCTTTTCACAGGAAAATGTGGGCCCTGGCAAAACAACTTGCCCCCCATGTGAAAATCCTGCTCCATAGCTGCGGGGGCATAGAACCCTTTCTCGAAGATTTGATCGATGCCGGACTCGACGCCGTGAATCCGGTTCAGATCAGTTGCAAGGATATGAACTTGCAATATCTGAAAGAAAAATACCAGGGAAGGATAACTTTGTGGGGAGGGGGATGCGACACCCAGCATATCCTGCCACACTCCGCCCCGGATGAGATCAGGGAACATGTGAGGAACCAGATCTCTCCCTGGAAAGGTTCTGGGGGGTATGTCTTCCAGCAAGTACACAATATTACTGCCGATGTTCCGGTCGAAAATATCATAGCCCTCCTCGAAGCAGCCCATAAATACAGGCAATAAAAAATACGTTATTCAGGAATATTATTCGGGGAAATGATTATCCTTTATCCTTAAAAAGTTCCCTATGCAAATTGATATCCGTCGATGGAAGCCCGGGGATGAAGAATCTCTCGCACTGAACGCTAACAATTTCAATATCTGGAAGAATGTAAGGAACAGGATGCCCTTTCCATATACTATTGATGACGCAAGGAACTGGATTGGCCAAAACCAATATATGGACCCGGTTACCCATTTTGCTATCCTGGTGGATGGAGTTGCCGCCGGTTCTGTGGGATTTGAACTGAAGGATGATATTTATATCAAAAATGCCGAAGTCGGGTACTGGCTTGGTGAAAAATATTGGGGAAGGGGAATTTCAACATATGCTCTGGAATGGATAGTGAAATATATTTTTTCGGAATTCGATATTCACAGGATATACGCCACAGTTTTCATCGATAACCTGGCATCCCGTCGCGTACTTGAAAAGGCGGGATTCATTCTGGAAGCCATCCACCAGCAGGCAGTCTTCAAAGAAGGGAAATTTATTGATGAATGTATTTATAAAATGCTGAAAGAAGAATTTCATGACCCTGATGCCTCTTCTGGAGACTAATCCTCATACGGGTGTCATCCCCGGGGAAAAGACAGTTCATGCCTTATGCAGATATTAGTCCGGGATTTTTTAACTGTTTTTTTATCCGATCAGCTCGACACTTCTTTTTATAAACG
>DATDPY010000489.1:0-9295 GCA_035292565.1 Cyclobacteriaceae bacterium
CATAATTTGAAGAAAGTGGCCCTTCAACACGCAGCCTGAAAAACCGATAAGATAATAAATGGGGCAACAAAAAAATCTTGTCCGTAATCAAAATAGGACTTATTGGACAACCCCTTAATACAATGAACAAAATCATTTGGTCACAAAATTAACTTTAATCGTAACATATTCAGTTTTTATTCACTTATCTGTTTTATAACCTGATACATCAATCTTATTATTGTGATACTATTTATAGCCCTGAGTAATAAATATATCCTAATGGCATATATTATGAAAAAGATCCAAATCATATTGCCGATCCTGTGTATATGGATGTACAGCACCTTGCTGGTTGCGCAAACCAATATTGTCAGAAAAGACCCGGCACTGGATGCAATTGTTGATGTACATACCGAAATCGTTAAAGTAGCCGACGGATTCCAGTTCACGGAAGGCCCGGTCTGGAACCGCCAGGGGTACCTGTTATTCAGTGATATCCCGGCAAATAAAATTTACAAATGGGACCCGCAGGAAGGGGTAAGCGTGCTTGCAGGAAACAGCGGAGCATCGAACGGCCTGGCTTTCAATTCCAGGGGCGAGCTTTACATCTGTCAACATGCCGATCGCCGGGTCGCAAAAATGAATCAAGCAGGTGGCTTTGAAACGATAACCGATCATTACAAGGGCAAAAAGCTGAACAGTCCAAACGACCTGGTGATCAAAAGTGACGGCTCCGTTTATTTCACCGATCCGCCCTGGGGCCTCCCGAAAGGCATGGACGACCCGTCCAGGGAAATACCTTACCAGGGAGTATACCGGTTCCTGAATGGAACCACCATCCTGATCGATTCCACTCTGGAAATGCCAAATGGTATTGCCTTTTCCCCTGACGAAAGAATTCTGTATGTGGCAAATTTCTCACCAAAAACCAATGCTAAATACTGGGTCAGCTATAGGCTGAATAAAAAGGGAACGGCGAAGCTGTCGAAAAGAAATATTTTTGCCGATGCAACGGAAAGCCTCGAAAGAGGAGGGCCTGACGGGATGAAAGTGGATAGATTAGGGAACGTTTACTGTTCGGGCCCCGGCGGAGTCCTCATCTACGGCCCCGATGGAACCTATCTTGGCCTGATCAGGTTCCCGGAGCTCGTTGCCAATTTATGTTTCGGCGGATCTGAGGGAAAAACATTGTTCGTAACGGCCAGGACGGGAGTCTATTCTGTAGAACTAAAAGTCCGGGCGTTGAAGTGAAGTATTTCAAATCGAAACGAAATGCTCCGAACTCTGACTTCCGACTTCCGATTTCCGGCCTCGATCCATTTCTTTTTAGCAATAGACTTTCCATGCGGTTTTTATATATTTGAAAAATCATATTAATTCCAATAGAATGCATCCCGTCAAAACCGCAATCCTGTCCTATGGCATGTCGGGAAAGGTATTTCACGCCCCCTTGCTGAAGGCCCACCCGGGATTCAGGCTGTCGAAAATCGTTCAGCGAAATGGTACCGATGCCGCATCAGATTACCCTGATGCAGAAGTAGTGAATTCAGTTAAAAAAATTTATCACGATCCGGAAATAGAACTTGTCGTTGTAAATACGACGAACGATACCCATTTTGAATTTGCGAAAAAAGCCCTGAAATCAGGTAAACATGTAATTGTCGAAAAGCCATTCACCAATACTGTAGCTGAAGGGAAAAAGCTGATCGATCTGGCGGATAATACAGGTAAATTACTTTCTGTATTTCAGAACCGTCGCTGGGACAGCGATTTCCTGACCGTAAAGAAGATTATCGGGGAAGGATCGGTCGGCCCCCTGGTCGAATATGAATCCAGTTTTGATCGTTACAGGAATTATATCCAGCCAAATACCTGGAAGGAAAATCAGGGGCCCGGATCCGGGCTATTGTATAATCTCGGTCCGCACCTGATTGACCAGGCCATCGTCCTCTTCGGCAAGCCGGAATTTGTTTTTGCGGATATCCGGAAAATCCGTAATAACAGCCAGGTTGATGATTATTTCGAGATCATACTTTTCTATCCCAATGTAAAAGTCAGGCTGCATTCGTCATACCTGGTAAAAAAACCTAATCCTCGATTCATACTTCACGGAACTACCGGTTCGTTTGTTAAGTATGGGATCGATCCGCAGGAAGAGCAATTGAAAAAAGGGATAACTCCCGATCACCCGGGTTACGGGGAAGAAAATGTGGAGATCTGGGGGCTCCTCGCCGCTGAATCCGGAGGCAACACGGTCGAACAGAAAATTAAATCTGCGCGAGGCAACTACCTGGCCTTTTATGATACGATCTATAAATCGCTGAGGGAAAACCAGCCACCGGAGGTGACCGCGGAACAGGCATTATGGAATATCCATGCCATCGAGCTGGCTTACCGGAGTACAACTGCCAAAAAAGCAATCAGGTTTAAATTATAAATACATCCAGAATCCATGAAATCATTAAGGCATTTTTATATGCTGGCGGTTTATTTATTTTCCGCATCAATTATTTTTTCCTGCCGCAACCTGGAAAAAAGTTTGGATCATGCGGAGCCGGTTGATCTTGTAAATCTCAACATTGGGGCCATCAGCCACCTCCTGGTTCCAACCTATCCCACAACCCATATTCCAAACAGCATGATCAGACTCTATCCCTATACAACTCCGGGTGTAAATGATCATTACCTGGCTTCAAGAATCTTTGGCTTCCCGGTAAATATTCCTTCCCATCGTTCAAATCCATTGACAACCATCATGGCGGGCAAAGGGGGAATTTCTCTTGATCCGGATTCCCTTGCGTCTGCTTACGACCATGATTTTGTAACGGCCACTCCGTATTTCTATTCTGTATTTCTCGAAGACCCGGAAATTTGGGCTGAATACACGGTAACCAGGCACGGGGCCATTTATAGTTTCCGCACGGAAAATTCCGGTGTCGTACGCATCGTAATCAGGTCGACAAATAATGGAATTTACCGGGCCGACAGCCTTGGAGTTATTACCGGGTATGACCACCTCCGCAAGGTGACTCAATATCTATACGCCGAAACTGAACCGGCCCCCGGTTCGATTGCAGCGTTTACCGGGGAGATTTTCAGGATCGTGGAAGAGCCCGTTGAATCAAAAGGTTCCGGTGTTGTCCTTTCCTTTGAACTGCCGGAAAATGGAGTCGTTACCCTTCGCCTGGCTATTTCTTTTATCTCGCAGGACCAGGCCAGGCAAAATGCATCGGATGAGGTCCTTACGAAATCGTTCGAAGAGGTTAAAATTCAGGCCAGGGATTCCTGGGAAAATGCTCTTGGAAAAATAAGCATAACCGGCGGTACCTCAGATCAGAGACAGGTGTTTTATACCGCACTGTACCGTTGCTACGAAAGGATGATCAATATTACGGAAGACGGGCGGTATTACAGCGCTTACGACAACCAGGTACATGATGCAGGGAAAAAAGATTTTTACGTTGACGACTGGAGTTGGGATACATTCCGCTCCCTTCATCCTCTTCGGACAATCCTGGATCCGGACCTGGAAGCAGAGATGATCAATTCGTATGTGCGCGCCTATGAACAAAGCGGGTGGATGCCTTCGTTCCCCACCCTGTCCGGAGATATGGGCGCGATGATCGGGCATCATCAGGCAGCGATCATTACAGACGCCTGGCAGAAAGGGATAAGGGAATTTGATATCGAGTCAGCCTATAATGGTCTCAGAAAAAACGCCATGGAAGGAACCCGGGTTCCCTGGAAGGAAGGGCCGATGACCGAGATCGACAAGGTGTATCTCGAAAAAGGATTTTTCCCGGCCAGGCTTCCGGGCACGCCTGAGACCGATACGACAGTCCATTCGTTTGAGGGGCGACAGTCGGTTGCCGTGACCCTCGAACATACCTACGACGACTGGTGTCTTTCTCGACTTGCCGCAGCTCTTGGGAAAAACGATGACAGCGCAATATTTTATTCCCGCGGCCAGAATTACTGGAAATCGTTTGACAGGACCAACGGTTTCATGTCGCCCCGGTCGGCCGATGGGAACTGGATCGAACCGTTTAATCCAAAGGCGCCAGCCGGGATCGGAGGCAGAGAATATTTTGCCGAATGCAATTCATGGACGTATACCTGGTTTGTTCCCCACGATATTCCAGGGCTGGCTGGATTATTGGGCGGAACGGAATCTGCCATTGAAAGGCTTGACCAGCTTTTTGATGAACCGCTGGATCAGAGTAAGTGGACCTACCTCGGGTATATGCCTGACGCTACAGGACTCACCGGCGTATTTACCATGGGAAATGAGCCGGCTTTTCATATACCTTATCTCTATTCTCTCCTGGGAACTCCATGGAAAACCCAGAAACGTGTACGCCAGTTGATGGAATCCTGGTTCCGGAATGATCTGATGGGTGTATGCGGAGATGACGACGGCGGGGCGATGTCGGCCTGGTATGTCTTTTCCGCACTTGGATTTTATCCTGTTTGTCCCGGGAATCCAAAATATGTTTTAGGCAGCCCTCTGTTTGAAAAGACGGTCATTACGCTTCCGCAAAACAGGACCTTCACCATTAAGGCAACAGGGGTTTCCAGTCAAAATAAATATATTCAGTCCGCCAGCTTAAACGGTGAACCACTCGACACGCCTTGGCTCACTCATACGCAGATCACCCGGGGTGGAGAAGTCGAATTCCGGATGGGAGCGCGGCCGAATAAGAACTGGGGAAATAAAATCAATATCGATGAATTTATGAAATAGCAGATAATTTCGGCGAAGCGGATCTTTCTGCCCGTTTGGATCAATCGTAATTTAGAATCCGGCACATTCTGCAGGAAACTCCATAAGTAAATACGACCTGGTTCCATGGAAAAATTAAAACGAATAGGTGAAAAGCTCGCTGCCTCTTTTTTTCCCGATAACCTGAATATTCTTGGTAAAATTTACCGTACGGATAAAACAGGCAGGCATGAATATACAAGGCCTTACCAGGCTCACCTGGGCCGGTTCAGGAACAGGCCGATCAAATTGCTTGAAATCGGTGTGGGTGGATATGATAATCCGAAAAAAGGAGGCAAATCGCTTAGAATGTGGAAGAGCTTTTTCCCGGAAGCAAAAATATTTTCAATCGATATCCACAACAAATCCGGGATTGAGGAAGAAAGAATCAAAATATTCCGGGGAAGCCAGGCAGATGAATCCTTTATAAAAGAAGTGATCTCGCATTCCGGATTCCTGGATATAATTATCGATGACGGGAGCCATATCAATGAGCATGTCATCAGGACTTTTGAAATATTATTTCCCTGCTTAAATATTGGCGGGGTTTATGTCATCGAAGATACACAGACATCCTACTGGCCTAAATACGGAGGCGACAGTCATGACCGGGAGGATCCCAGAAGGCTTATGAATTTCTTCAAAAACCTTACTGATTCCCTGAATCACCAGGAATTCCTGATCGATGATTACCGGCCGAATTACTACGATAAGAATATCGTATCCATCCATTTTTACCATATCCTGATCATCATTCACAAGAGGTTGAATGATGAACCATCCAATATCAGGCACGTGGGTAAGATTTGAGAGGCCGGTTATTGGTTACGAGTAGGATCATTGCCCACTGCCAACACGTTTCTGGTTACTGGTTTCTGGTTAGTACCTGCTTCTTTAAAAGCAGGATTATTACCAACTGCCAACTTGTTACTGGTTACATGTTGCTGGTTAAAACCTGCTCCTTTACGAGCGGGATCATTGCCAACCGCCTTTGCCTACTACTTACCTTACCTACTGGCTCGTCAATAAAATTTTCAACCCTCCGTCATTGTGCTACTGTTGGCAGGCTGGAAAATTTTTTAACCTGCCTGCCCGGCTTAGGCCTTCGCATAGCAGGCAGGCGCTCCGCCTCCACTTCTCCACTTCTCCACTTCTCCACTTCTCCACTTCTCCACTTCTCCACAACAATTAACTTTTCTTTATCGCCTCCAGCACTCTTTCCGGCGTCATCGGCATCCTGAATAGTCTTGCCCCCGTTGCATCGTAAATTGCATTGGCAATCAAAGCTCCCATGCAAATGATTGCCGGCTCTCCACCGCCCTGGGCATTGGTATCTTTGGATTTCACCAGCACCGTCTGGATATCCGGCAACATGGAAAACCTCGGGATCTTATAGGTGTCAAAATTCCTGGTATGCATCATTCCCCCGGTGAATTTTATTTCTTCAGAAAGGGCATATCCAAGTCCCATGGTAATACAGCCTTCCATCTGGATTGTCGCTCCCTGGGGATTGATAACCAGTCCCATGTCTTGCGCACAAACAACCCGGAGGACCTGCACATGGCCTGTTTGCCTGTCGACCTTTACCTCAGCCATATGGGCTACGTAAGCTCCGGCATCGGTGCCGCAGGCAATTCCGTATCCTTTGCCGCTGGGTGATTTCAGGGGAATCCATCCGAATTTATCTGCGACCGCCTTTAGGGTTTCAATCATTCTTTCATCTTTCAGATTTTTAAGCCTGAATTCCAACGGATCGACCCCCGCCTCGGCGGCCAGAAAATTAATATGGGATTCCCGGGCAAACGTATTTGTATTGTTCCCCGGGGCCCTCCATGCCCCTGTTGCAAACGGATGCACTCCTTCCCTGGCCCTCCAACCGGAATTATACACCGTGGTTTTGTGATTGGGAATATCATAGAACTGCGACGCTCCCCTGGTCCCGGCGAAATAAACCTTGTAATCCCATGAAGCGATCTTTCCGGCCGAGGTGACGCCGGATTTGATTTTAATCACGGCTGCCGGTCTCAAGGCATCGTAGGCAAATTCTTCCCGGCGGGTCCAGACCAGCATGACCGGTTTCCCGCTTAGTTTCGCAAGCCGGGCGGCTTCCACGCCCTGTCGATTGTTTGACTTCCCGCCAAATCCTCCGCCGACAAACGCCGGTTGCACATGGACTTTATCAGGTGACATTCCAAGTACCTGGGCAACCTCACTCTTCAGGCCGAAGGGACTTTGGGTCGAAGCCCAGATTTTCATCCTGTCTCCTTCCATCACGGCGAGGGCAGTATGAGGCTCCATTGGGGAATGGGAATAATACCCATCGTGGTATTCCGATTCCAGAACCTTTTTCGCCATTCCTTCACCTTCTCCGAGGTTTCCTCCTTCCGCTACCATTTCACCCTCGGGAGCCATTTTCAGGAGGTGATCGAAAATGGTATTCTCATTCAGTGTGGAATCAGGCGTATCATACACAGCATTGATTTTAGCCAGACATGCCTGGGCGTATTCCGGATCTTCATGCAGCACGGCAACCAGGTCATTGTCCCTGATCAGCGTAAGGCCTTCAATATGATCAATAGCCGTTGTATCCAGGCTTTTCAATTTCGATTCATGGGAAGGCGGCCTGAATATACTTGCATAAACCATTCCCGGCAGGCGGATATCTCCTGCAAATTTTGCTTCACCGGTAACCTTGATTTTGCCATCCATCCGTTTTACGGATTTGCCGATCACTTTGAACTGCGAGGGGTCCTTTAATTCAGGCTTCTCGCTCAGCGTTTTAACAATCTTGTTACCCTTCGTCAGCTCTGCGTAGGTAATTTTACTCTTTGGATTGTTTGAATCCATAACCGTTCCATTTTCCACCTTTAGCTGGGTGACAGGAACTTTCAATTTTTCTGCGGCCATTTGAATGAGCACCGCCCTTGCTTCGGCGGCAGCAGACCGGAGCGCCGGCCCGAAAAACCTCGTGGTCATCGATCCCCACGTGCCCCGGTCATAGGGACACAGGTCGGTGTCACCCATTACCATATCTACATTTTCGAGCTGTACATCCAGTTCTTCCGCTATCATCTGGGCAAGGGAGGTAACCACACCCTGGCCCATTTCGATCTTTCCGGTGAAACAGGTAACCCGCCCATCGAGGCTGACTCGTAAAAAGGCATTCAGGTCGGTGGGCATTTCCTGCAATACAGCGGCTTCAAGATCGGAAAAATCACTGATGGCAACCGCAACAATGACTCCCCCGCCCAGCCTTTTCAGGAACTGCCGCCTGCTGATCCCGTCGGGGATATACCCGCTTATATTTTTATCGATACGTTGATTTATTTTTATCATGGCTATTTTCCTCCTTTCATGTCGGCGGCAGCCATCTCAACTGCATCGATGATCCTTTTATGTGCACCGCAACGGCACAGATTCTCTTCAAGGCCTTCCCTGATTTCCCTCCTGTCCGGCGTGGGATTATCGCTCAGCAGTCCATATGCCGCCAGGATCATTCCCGGCGTACAATAACCGCATTGAAGGGCGTCATTCTTCGCAAAAGCTTCCTGGATAGGATGAAGTTTCCCATTCGCTCCCAGCCCTTCGATGGTGATCACTTTTTTCCCATCCACCAGGCTGGCATCTGTCATACAAGACCTCACGGGCTTATTGTCAATCAGCACGGTGCAAGCTCCGCAATAACCCAGTCCGCAGCCGAATTTGGTACCTGTCAGTCCAAAATCAGTCCGTAAGACCCATAACAAGGTCCGGTCCCGCTCCAGAACCAGCTCCCTGGCCTGATGATTTAATTCGAAATGAATGGTTTCCTTCATATCATGCATTTTAAGTCTAAAAGAATTAACGCATAAGCCGGATAATTCCTGAATATACCCAGAATTAAAAATTATATCAATAATTATTTTGTCAAATTGAATATTTTTGGATCGTAAAAATGTATAAAATATGAAACAGACGCGAAGTCTTATTTTTATCATCCTGGCATTTACAGCCTGTCATAAAACCGCCGACAGGAATGCTGAAAAGGAAAGCGCAGGTCCCGCAACGCCAATTCTGGTTGATGAGCTACTGAAGAATCCCGGGCCTTATGTTGAAAGGACTGTTACAGTAGAAGGACTGGTTACCCATGTGTGCATGCATTCCGGCAAAAGGCTTCACCTCAAGGCAAGCGGGTCGAATGAGTTTGTAAGGGTAGAAGCAAAAGGAGACATCGGCCAGTTCGACCGCGAGCTCGAAGGCGATAACCTGGTCATCAACGGCATATTCCGCAGTCAGGTCATTGATAAGGATTATCTGGCCAGGTGGGAAACCGAATTAACCGGCGGTGGTCAAAACAAGAATGAATCTCATACTCATTCCGCGTCGGAAAGCGATATGGAGTTGCTTTCCGAAATTAAGTATGCCCTCGAAAACAGCGGGAAGGACCAGATCACACAATTATGGATCGACGGGGAAAGCTTTTCCGTGAAACCCATAAATTAGGCATTCGAGGGAAATGCTGTGGAGAAAGCTTAATAATTCCCTTCACCGCGATGTTGGGTATTTTTTTTT
>DATDPY010000490.1:0-8152 GCA_035292565.1 Cyclobacteriaceae bacterium
AGATCCTTCTCAAATCAACCCCGAATTCCTTTACTCCCCAGCAATTCAACAACCCGGCCAATCCCGAGATTCACAGGAAAACCACCGCGGAGGAAATCTGGAGCGATACGGATGGAAAGGTGGATATCCTGGTGGCAGCCATCGGGACCGGAGGCTCATTTACCGGGATATCAGGCGTCCTGAAATCGCGGAAACCCGGTTTTCGCGCGATTGCCGTTGAACCGGAAGAATCGGCAGTGATTTCCGGCAAAAAGCCCGGGCCACACAGGATACAGGGAATCGGCGCCGGCTTTATTCCGAAAAACCTCGACACCACGCTGATCGATGAAATCATAACGGTGAACCAATCCGAGGCAGGGAACATGTCGCGGAGGATGGCAAAGGAAGAAGGGATCCTGGTGGGCATTTCCGCCGGCGCGAATGTGGCTGCAGCTATAAAAGTTGCTGAAAGAGCCGAAAATAAAGATAAGATTATTGTCACCATCGGATGCGATACGGGGGAAAGATACCTGAGCACATGGCTTTTTGATGATACAGATATATGATTCCAAATTCCAAATTTCAAATCCCAAATTCCAAGTCCCAAATTCCAAGTCCCAGATTCCAAATTCCAAAAATCAAAAATCGAACATATAAATCGAACATCAAATTCCGGTTTTCCTTATATTGATTTTTCTCTGGCAATTTTTTAAAAATATAATATAAATCAACTTTTACAATGAACAATTTTAATCTGAATGACGCCGGGTTTGAAACGGTCGCCCTCCATGCGGGGCAGGTGATCGACACCGATACCTTATCGAGAGGCGTACCGGTTTACAGGACAAGTTCCTATGTATTCAAAAGCACGGAACATGCGGCCAACCTGTTTGCTTTAAAGGAGCTGGGCAACATTTACACCCGGCTGATGAATCCGACGCACGACGTGCTTGAAAAACGAGTCGCTGCGCTTGAGAAAGGCGCGGCCGCCCTTGTGCTTTCATCCGGAACTTCTGCCATTTTTTATTCAATCATCAATCTGGCGAAAGCCGGGGATGAGATCGTGTCGGCCAATAATCTCTATGGCGGGACCTTCACTCAATTCGATTCCATACTCCCACAGCTTGGAATCACCGTGAAATTTGTAGATCCGCTGAAGCCCGAAAACTTTGATCGCGCCATTACCGGCAAAACAAGAGCCCTCTTCGTCGAGACTATCGGCAACCCTGCCCTTGACGTGGCGGACCTTGAAGCCGTTTCGAATATCGCAAAGAAACACCATATCCCGTTGGTTGTGGATTCCACATTTACCACACCCTGGCTTCTCCGTCCGATTGAATACGGAGCTGATATTGTAGTCCATTCCCTCACAAAGTGGATGGGGGGGCACGGCACGGCTATTGGCGGGATTGTAGTTGACTCCGGAAAATTCGACTGGACCGATCCCAAGTTTGCCTTGTTCAACGAGCCCGACGGAGGATACCATGATCTGCGCTTCGCCCACGACCTTGGACCGCTTTCCCCCCTGGCTTTTATTCTGCGGATGCGCCTGGTTCCCCTTCGCAACCTGGGGGCTGCCATGTCTCCAGATAATGCATGGATCTTCCTGCAGGGAATTGAAACCCTGTCCCTTCGCATGACCCGGCATTCATCCAATGCGATTGAAGTTGCTGCCTGGCTCAAAAAGCATCCTAAAGTTTCGTGGGTGCGGTACCCGGGATTAAAAGACGATCCCACTTATCCGGTCGCCTCCCGATACCTGAAGAACGGATTTGGCGGAATGGTCATATTCGGCATTAAGGGAGGATTGAGATCCGGGCAGAAATTCATTGAAGGCCTTCAGTTGTTCTCCCACCTGGCCAATGTTGGGGATGCGAAAAGCCTGGCCATCCATCCGGCTACCACAACGCATTCACAGCTCACCGAGGAGGCCCAGCGTTCCGGCGGCATTACCCCTGACCTGGTGCGGCTTTCCATCGGGATTGAGAATGTGAGCGACATTATTAAGGACCTGGATCAGGCGTTGGGCAAAGCATGAGGATATTAGGAATTCTACTAATGAGGATTGAGCATTGAGTCTTGAATATTGAATATTTCTATTAAGATAGGTTGTTATTAAATATTCATTTCTTTTTACAGTCTGATGCCGGCCGTCAGAAGTAGGAGGTCTGATCATTTCGTTAAACAATGGGATTCGCTCAATGCAACCGTCTGAATTCAGACCTCCGACGTCAGACCTCAGGACAATAAACAAGGGTAAACATAGATGCAGCTGATAGACGATTCCGCTCACCGACAAATTTGTTTCATCGTCATTTTATTGAATTCCATGAGCTGATCAATTATCAGCATCTTCCGCCTTCCATTTTCAATCTTCGGGTATTCACCTTGGACTTTCATGATTGGGAATCCGTGCGAACCTGAATAGTGTCCGTTAATAAACGGCGCTGTCGGAAAATCCAACATTTTTTCGCATAGTTAACAGATTAAATCGCTGAAAAAGAGGATTTTACAAGGCGGGCATTATTTTTGGAGCCATCGAAAAAGAATTTTATGTCTTATTCACATACATGAAACAGACAATCAGGCTTTTTCTGAGGAATATTATCAAAAACCCCGCCCTGATTTTCATCAATATCATCGGGTTATCGCTGAGTATGTCGGTGGCAATTGTGTTATACGAATATTGTTACCACGAATTCAGCGCCGATCAGTTCTGGATCGATAAGGAAAATTCATTTCTGGTAATCAAACAAAGCGAATCATTATGGATTGATGGGATAAGCCAACCCGGTATACTGGCCGATTACCTGGATTCGAATATTCCTGAAATCGATAAAACTGTACGCGTCGCCGGATTCTGGGAACAGCCGGTGATCAGGGCAGAAGACGGTGAACCTTTTAAATCAGAAATCCTGTTCGCAGATCCGGACTTTTTTGAAATGTTCAACTATTCTGCTGTATCCGGAAATCTGGAATCCGGATTAGCAGATCCCGCATCCATTGTGTTGAGCATTGATTTGGCAAAAAAATTATTCAACGAAACAAATGTCGCCGGCAGGACAGTCACATTGAATAAAGAACATTTATTTAAAGTTACTGCAGTATTCGATCCCTCAGATTATAATTCCTTTTTCAAATTCGAGGCAGTGCTTCCCATTCAATCGCGAATGAACATACAACCTAACCCGGGTGAATTAACCAACTGGAATTGGTGGAATTTTCGATTGTTTATTAAAATACATAACAATACCAGCCCGCAGCAAATTGAAAATAAAATTTCGTCCGTGCTCAAAACAAATGACCCGAATGGCATTGGTTCCTCCCATATAAAGATTCTTCCTCTGAATCAAATATATTTCTCCCGGATCGACGCCAGTTCCACCGGGTATTTCAGGACAGGCGATCGTCAACAGGTCTTTATCCTGGCCCTGGTTGCCACACTGATCCTGATTACTGGAATGATTAACTTCATCCATATCTCACACTCGGAGCAATTCGTAAGGTTGCGGCAGGCTGGCATACAAATGATTTTTGGCGCTACCCGCCTCCATTTATTACAGCGGGTATCATTCGAATCCATGATTCTTTTTATGCTTTCAGTGTGTTTGGCCGTTATAATCGTCGAAATCTCTCGAAATTTCCTTGGGCAACTTACCGATATACAACTGGCTGCCGGCTTTTTTAACTCACCGTTAAAGGTATTGGTCATTTTTTTGATAGCTGCGATACTGGGTTTGTTGGCCGGCTTGCCTTCCGGAATGTTCATGGCGGGCTCAAAGCCTGTTGAAAATTTGAAAAGCCCGGCAAGGCTTAAAATCAAAAAATCACAACTCAAAGGCATTCTTGTTGTATCGCAGTTTACCATGGCCATGATACTGATATCTTTTACCATCCTCGTACAAAAGCAGGTTCGATATGGCATCAGCCGTACTGGATATAATAGTGAACACATTATCGGCTTAAGGCTCACGCCTCAGTTATATGATAAAAAGGAAATTTTGTACAAAGCGCTTTCAGACCAGGCATTTGTACAGAAAATATCATTCACCCAATTTTTCCCGGGGAACGAAAACTCACAGTGGCAGATGGAATTAAATGTGAGAGGGGAAAACAGGCTTGTAGCGTTTAATACATTTGATTCGGATAGCAATTTATTCGATATGCTTGGACTGACACCTGAAGCTGGAAAGTTATTTACACGCGACTTGATTCCGGGAAGTTCTGTAGTTGTAAACGAAACATTTTGTGAAACATATGGAATTACCGATCCGATAGGAGCAACCTTTAATGTTTTTAACGGCCAGACATTCACAATTATCGGCGTGATTAAAGATTTTCATTTCAAGCCTGTTAACGAACACATTGATCCCTTGATTATTAAAAACACCAATTCGGCTTCCTATTGTCTTGTGAAAGTAAAAAGCGCAGATTACCAATCGCTGAAATCAGTAATGCTTAGTCTTGCTGAAATCGGCAGTGAGTTATCCCCCGATTTTCCAATGGAAATTCAATTCATGAATAAGGCTGTTGAAAATTTATATTACAGCGAGATCCGTTTCAGGCACATCTTTTCCATATTCGCCGGATGCGCTGTTTTTATTTCCTGCCTGGGGATCCTGGCGCTTTCCATTTTTATCTGCCAGCATAAGACCAAGGAAATCGGGATCAGAAAGGTAAATGGGGCTACTACGAATAATATTTTGGCAATGCTGAATGGTGAGTTTATCCGCTGGATATCTGCTGCATTTATCATATCCTGTCCGATAGCCTGGCTTATAATGATCCGCTGGCTTGAGAATTATTCCTATAAGACAGCAATAAGCTGGTGGATTTTTCTGGTTGCGGGAATCACGGTATTATTGATCGCGTGGATTTCCGTTAGCGCCTGGAGTATTCAGGCGGCCCGGAAAAATCCGGTGGAAGCGCTTCGGTATGAATAGAAATTTTTACCCTGGAGCTTATTTATCAGATCAGCCTTATTGGTCAGACCAGCCCTCCTGGTCAGACGAGCCCTGTTGGTCAGACGAGCCCTGTTGGTCAGACCAATATGTCCGTTTTTCAAACACCCTTGTTGGATAATCCAACACCTTTCGGGATGATTTTGATTGTAAATTATTGATTATGAGTCATTTTAATTAATAGCATTGTTTTTGATTAAAATCTCTTGCCGGACACGAAGGGGATTTTCAGTGAATTATGTGAGGAATGAATTGTGATTTATCGTTTGGGTTGATCATAAAGAATTTTTTGACAGTTGAACTTTAATGGTATGTTCCGTTATAATTTAAAACTTACCCTGCGAAGCCTGCTAAAAAACAAGGTTCATACGCTGATCAATATCTTTGGACTTTCCACCGGCGTTGCATGCTTTATCCTGATTTCAATTTTCGTGTATTATGAATGGAATTATGATAATTTTCATAAGGATACCGACAGGATATACCAGATCTACAAGGAAGATCTTAATCCCGACGGAAGTATCAGAGGCTTGTCTGGAAATACGCCCGACCCTTTAACCGCAACCTTGAGAAATGAATACGGCCACCTGGGAACAACGATTGGATTTTATCGCGTATTCCCATCGGATGCCGGCGTGGAAGTTAACGGCCAAAAACATTACGGGCTAAACGGTGTTTCCGTTGATCCGGAGTTTTTCACAGTATTCTATTTCCCTTTGATCTCCGGAAATCCTGAAACCTGCCTTGAAGGGCCCACCGACGTGGTGTTAACCGAACGGGCGGCGCTAAGGTATTTCGGTAACACCGATCCTGTAAATAAAACCATCACATTGAGAAATCACAGTTTTGTTGTCAGGGGTCTGGTGAGGAATTTTCCGGATAATTCCGTATTCAAATTTGATGTATTCTTTTCATCACATCTGAGGCAGGCAATGTCAGACCAACTGGATAAAGCCTGGTGGTCGTCGGGGGCTTTCAATTTCATAAAACTTAATCCGGGAATCGATCCCGATGATTTTAAAAGCGCATTCAGTGATATTAAGAAAAAGCACTTTCCGGACTGGCTGATGAAGGTAACCGGATTCGATATCCAGCCGCTGCGGGATGTTCATCTCAATACGGACGTCGTCGGCCAGATTGACACGACTATCAATCCAAAGTATTTAACCATCCTTTTGATCATTGCCATTGCGGCGCTGATGATCGCATGCATCAACTATGTCAATTTATCAACTTCCCAGGCAGGCCGCAGGGCCCGGGAGACAGGAATAAAAAAGGTTGCCGGCGCTTCACGGAAACAATTAATGACACAGCATTTCAGCGAATCGATCACCGTGACTATTCTGGCTGTATTCATTTCGATGATCCTTGCGGAACTCTTTTTGCCGTGGTTTAACACCCTCACAAACCGAAACCTCGAACCTGATTTTTTCAGCTTCCGTTATCTGTTCGCCGCCATCGGACTGGGAATTCTTATAGGATTTTTATCGGGGATCTATCCCGGGCTGGTGCTATTGTCTTTCAGGCCGGCCATTTCAATAAAATCCGATGTGACCGGGTCAGGAAGAAAATCCCATTTCAGGCGCACCCTCGTGATCGTACAGTTAACCATTACCCTTACCCTGATTTCCACAGAGCTTTTAATCCTGAAACAAATTGAATATATTCAATCAGTCCCGTTGGGATATAATCTCGATAATATCCTTAGCATACCGGTCATGTCCATTGAGGATAATTCCGATAAGCGTTACCAAGCAGCCAAATTGTATTTGCAGCAGGTTTCCCCCTACAGCGCCAGGTATGGAATCAGTGAAGGGACAGTTTCCGAAAATATTCCGGGGTATTATCTGCAGAATCAATTCAGGATTCCCAAACCCGGCACGACGGAAGAAATGGAAATCCAGTCCATCGCCATTGATGATAAATTCCTGGGTGTTTTTAACATCAGCCTTGTTCATGGTGAAGGGTTCAGAGTAGAGGATGAGATTTCCAATCCGGAAAAGATCCTTGTAAATGAGGCAGCCGTTCGCGAATTGGGCATGGAATCTCCTATAGGCCTGACTTTCCCCTCGGGCCCGGGGGGTGAGGGATATTACACAATAATCGGTGTAATTCCTGATCTTCATGTCGAATCCTTACAGAGACGGATCGTGCCGCTCATGTTTAAATGCGGGCCGAAAAATAATTTTCCGGAATTTGTTTCTTTCCGGATTGATCCGGATAAGATGAACGAAACGGTATCTTTTCTACAGGGAAAATGGAAGGAACTTTTCCCCGAAAGGCCATTTGAATATATCTTCCCAAAGGACAAGTACCTGCAACACTATTCCGAAGAAAGAAGGATGGCTAAAATCCTGGCCGTATTTGTGTTCCTCACTATTTCCATTTCCGCTCTTGGAATATTGGGGCTGGTGCTGTTCAACACCCAGGTAAGGATCAAGGAAATCGGGATAAGGAAAACATTCGGCGCTTCCGTAACATCCATCATCAGGTTGCTTTCAAAGGAATTGATAATCTGGATCATGGTCGCTTTGTGTTTCTCTGCCTTGCCTGCATGGTTTGCCATGCGACAGTAGTTGGAGAATTTCGCTTACCGGACCGCCATTTCCTGGTGGATATTTTTATTATCCGTGGGGATCATCCTGGTAGTTGCCGTACTCACCGCCGGATGGAACACGTTTAATGCGGCAAGGAGAAATCCTGTGGAGGCGTTGAGGTATGAATAATTGTCTTTAATTATAATTTCAATGAGTAACTGATGAATTATGAATCTAGTGAATACATGTTAACCATTTAACAAAACGAAAAGTATGTTTAGGTACTTTATAATGAAATCGATTAAATCTTTTGTCCGTCAAAAGCTTTTCTTTTATTTAAACCTGATCGGCTTTTCAGCCGGATTAGCCTGCACGATATTGTTATTTTTATTCGTACGGGATGAATATTTATACGACAGGTTTCATGAAAAAGGAGACAGAATATATCGTTTAATATTGAAAGGCTCACAATCGGGTCAGGACATAGAGGCAAGCATTCATTCATTCTTATTGCAACCCCTTATTCAGGAAAAAATCCCGGAAATCGAAAATTCCGTTCAGCTACTAAATATGTCTGATAACGTATTCAGTATAGATGGTAAAATTTTAACTGTCCCGGGTATATTTACCACGCCTGATTTTTTTAAATTGTTTTCATTCGATTTAATTATCGGA
>DATDPY010000491.1:0-4564 GCA_035292565.1 Cyclobacteriaceae bacterium
TTTCCCTTTTTTCTTTACTTTCCTTTTAGCCGGTTTGCTCCGGTTTGCCTTCTTTGCCGCCGAGACGGATTTGGTAATTGTCAGGCCGCTTAGGATTTGCTTTTTATCCTTCACCTTCACGAGAGAATTTTGGTATGCTTCGTTTACGAGCTTCCTGATGTAGGCTTGCGGGAATTGTTCAATATCCTTAACCAGGATATACCTGTATTGGTTCCCTGCTCCCAGGAGAATGCCTTTCGGGTCGGAAATTTCCGAGCCCCGGTAAAATCCAAAGTGAACATTCAGGCTGGTCCGACCCACTGCGATCGAGCAGAAGGTGTGACCAACCCTGTCGGTCGGGGACCAGCCTACGGCTAATGCATTATAGTTATCATAAATCAATTCATTTGCCTGGGGGTAAAGGTCCCAGAGGAATTCCCTCAGCCATAGGGTGGTATTCCTGATTTCGGGCGGAAAGATTTTCAGAAATTTGGTTAAATCCTTAATGTGTTCCTTGCTCATATATAAAATACGATAGGATGGTTTATGATTAATCCTCCTAAAATAAAGGAAATTCCATTATCCTCCGAATCGCATCCGACTGGAATCCTGTACGGGGCTTTGGATCGCGTAAAAAATTTTCACAGGATACTCTTTCATTCAAATCACAAATCCCAAATCATTACGGCCATAAAAATTTTCTATCGTGAAACCGATATCCGTGGGAGGCGTTTGGATCATGATTCTATGCTCAATTTCTTGCGTCAACCAACTATTAATTAATATTCACATCCATCTGGCATCATTTTCCCTGACATCCATTGCGCGAAAAGCAGCGATCTTGCGAATAAGGGTTTTCGGGAGAGGTTTGTCATAAGGAAATTGAATCGTGTCTTTGCCGGTCTTGTACCCTGCCAGATCTTTTTTGAAGGGCACCAGTGAAGATCGGGTTGGCATGAAATTAAGGTGGGATTTATGCGCGATATACGCGAAAAGGATCCGTTTTTCTTCGAACACAGGCGATCCCCATTTCAGCGCCTCTGTCGCTTTTGGGACAACCTCTTTCAGGATCGCGCGCATCTCCCGCAATGTTTTCTGTGCTTCTTTTGGAGCGGCATTTATATATTCGGTAACGGTGGTTGGTTTAGACTTTGTCATGAGTTTAAGTGAAATATCTTACTCTGGCCGTAAAGTTTGATGCAACCAAATATAACAAATCCTGTTCAGTGTTTTGACCTCCTCATACGATTCCTTTACATTCCTCGGAAAGGAATTATTGACCAAATTGGATTTAATGCATGATTCGTGCCTGGCAGGATCAACCCAGGCAAATCAGTCGAACCAGAAATATTTCCAGTGCGGTATTCCGGTGTCGTGCGATTCGTACCATCCCTGATTTTGTCTTAAAAGATGAGGCGCTATAACCATATGCCATGCGGTGTGGCTTAAAATCAGATGATTATCTTTCGGGTTGTAAACCACGAATTCCCGTGTACCAATCTGGTCGAACAGAAATCTTGGTTGTTCAAAATATAAATTGTATTCAGAATCATCGTATGTGTAATGATATTTCTCAATACCTACGATCCCGGTATTATAATCCTTCCATGCCAGAGGCAGATCTTAATATAATACTTGTGTTTGCCTGGCCCGTCATCATTTTTTATTTTGGAATGTTTAACTGTGTGGTAAAGCCATAAAGCGGCAGGAATGCAGGTTAATAAACCCAGGCCGCTGTATAGCTGAACTGAAGCCGACAATGAGACACTTAAAGGATCATAGTCTCCGGGAAGGAAGGGTAATATTACGAGTATAATGAATAACAGATAAATCGATATCCAATGAAAACATGCGCCTGTTCTCATTCTGAGAAGATATTTTTATCCCAATTACGGAACTCATAATATTTACTTTTCGGTTCTCCCGTCCAGCCGTTTATCCCTTTCTTCTTTGGCAAATAATATGCATGAATATATAGTAGAGGAAGAATGAAACTTGCAATTAATGCCATAGATACCATTCTCCCAAAAAGAATTGATATTCCGCAAATGATCAGAAGCGTTAAAATATATTTACCGACCCTCCGGAGTTTCGGCGTCCGTTCTTCGAAATGTCCCATGACCATATTGCCGACGGCATAAATCATGCTGACAATCGCGATCTCAAACCAGAGCGATTCAGTTGTCCACATTGTGATATTTTTATCTTATAAATAATTACAATTATCCCTAAGTTGCTTTTCGGATGGTTTGTCTATTTTAGCATTACTTTTTTCTACTTTTCATTTTATCATTAAACCGATTCTCGACTTATTTTCGGAACTAATAATGTTTGTAGCCTTCCCGATTATATTCCTGATTGAAATTGAGCCGCTAAACCTGCTATCTCCCAGGCTTGCATCGCGATTATCGCCCATAACAAAGTAATGGTCATCCGGAACCACTATGAAGTTCATTTCTTTTGATGCCGGTTTTAATTTGTTTCCGGATAAAACATAGGGCTCATAAAATATGTCCCCATTCAGGATCGCAACGCCATTTTTAATTTCAATCGTATCATTTGCAGCTCCAATTATGCGGTTTAAATAAATTCCTTTCTGCCCGCCAAAGGTATGTGCTACAATATCGCCTTTCATTGGCTGATCATTTTTATAAGCCCAGGTGTCGACAATAAATCTATCGTTCTGCAAAACAGCCGGCTGCATCACCGGAACTCCCATGCTTATAATATCAAAACCCATGAGCGTCCGTCTGTTAGCAAATGAAAGCCCGGAAAGCACAAGAAAAGCGGTTGTAAGAAAAAGATTCCGCACCGTCTTATGATCGGTTATTGGATTTACGGCCTTCAATATGAAGGTGGCATGTACAGCAGTGAAAAGATAAATAACCGGCAAGGCAATAAATAAAGATGCAAATCCCCAAAACCTGATAATTACTCTCAAGGTAACGGCTAGAATATTAATTGAGAGGAAAGTAACGATGGTTGTATAAAAAAGTTTTTTGTGTCCATTGAAGAGATAACCAAGGCCTGGCATCAACCACGAAAGCAGAAATGTTTTAAGTTGTTTATTCATATGACGAAATACAACTCATCCAGCTAAGGAACCTCAATAACTTAAACCATATCCGTACTTATATAACGGGTCCTTACTGTCATAAGGTACGTCTTCGTATTGGTTACGGACGGCGTCCATGGATGAAGGCATCTCCACGGGCAGGCGGCCTTCGGGCTTGAATTTTCCGAAGATAACCTCCAGCAATACCTCGTCGGTTGCCCCGAAGTTTGCGATCAATGCTGCGCTTTTTTCGGCAATCTCCGGAATCACTGCGGGGCGATCCAGGTATAGGTTTACGATCGTAGGGACTTTTTCCAGCAAGGCAAGAATTTCCTGCTTCTGTTCGCCTTTGAAATCAAGGTCACCGTGGTGAAAGAGGGCCTCAACAAAACCTTCCCGCGGCTCAAATGGGGTTGACAGCCGGATGATGGCCACATCAGAATCTTCCGGTTTATCCACTATTGTTGCAAATTTCGCGGCTACTGATTTATCGATTCCCTGGATAAATATTTTAAGTCCAGTGGATAACGGAAGCGCGCTCTGGTTATTGATCATCCCGTTTTTTAATAGGACAAGCGATCTCCGTTGCGCATCCAGCCCAGCCTCCCGGAAATCTTTCCGGCCGACTATTTCAACTGCCTTATCCGGATCTACATACGGATTTTCAAAAAGGCCCAGGCGGAATTTGTCCTTCAATATCCTTCTTACCGATTGATCGATCCTTTCCTCCGTTATTTTACCGTCTTTCACCAGCTTAACCAGCATTTCAGGTATACTTTCTCCGCCAAACTGATCGCAGCCCGCATTAATGACTTTTAACATTCGTTCTTCGGGCGACAGGTGCAGAACGCCGTGAGCCCGCGCGGGATAGTCGATCCCCACAAACTTAACATCCGATATAAGCCCCCAGTCGGTGCAAACTACGCCATCGAAGTGATATTTTTCCCGGAGCAATCCTGTAATAATATCCCTGTTGAATCCGAGCCCGACATTTTCGGAAGTCTGGTCCATCGGCACGCCGTAATAAGGCATGATCTGGGCAGAGCCTGCCGCGAAGGCAGCCTCGAATGGGATGAGGTGGTAGTTGAAATTATTTCCCGGGTAAACCTGTCCCTTCTGAAACTGGAAGTGCGGATCGAGCCCTTCTTTCTGCGGTCCCCCGCCTGAAAAATGCTTGGTCATGCAGGCGACGCTTGAAGATGAGAGGCTGTCTCCCTGGAATCCTTTGATATAGGCCGCTACCAGACTGGCCGCAAGATGCGCATCCTCGCCAAAGGTTCCGTTGATGCGGGGCCACCGGGGTTCCGTGGCCAGGTCTGCCATGGGATGCAGGGCCAGATGAATTCCTGCAGCCCGGTATTCCCGGCGAACGATATCCCCGAATTTCTGCATCAGGACCGAATCACCGATGGCGGCGAAGCCCAGCGGTTCCGGCCAGAGTGAAAAATCCCCGGCCATCATTTCGGCAAACTGATTTGCCGTGAAGTGGCTCCTGGGATCGGAGGCAATGGTTACCGGTATTCCCAATCG
>DATDPY010000492.1:0-17687 GCA_035292565.1 Cyclobacteriaceae bacterium
TAGCCGTTCCCTGCAGTATCCTGTCCGGGGATATCATCTCTTTTTTATTTTGCGTCTGTGAATTTTCGTCGATCCTAATTCTCCCCTTAAAAACATATTCCAAAAAGAATCGTTATCCCCGGTTTCCCATCAAAATTTCAACAATTAAACAATTAAACATTTAAACACTTCAACCACCATTCCCCAAAGAGCCTCTACTTCCTTTCCAGCTTCAATTCCTCAAGAGGTTCTCCCCGCGCGTCCAGCTCCACAATCTCATAATTCAGCCTCTTCAGTCCTTCAAGGATCTTCGCCTTGTCGCCGACAACCACGATGTCCATTTTTTCCACAGGGAGCAATTCCTTCGCCAGAGCATTGATTTCCTCTTTGGTGATCGAGCTTATGATCTTATTCTGCGTACTTACAAAATTCTTATCCAGGTTGTAGGTCAGGATGTTGTTCAGGAAGCCGGCCTTCTGGTAGGGGGCCTCATAGCGCAATGCATCCCGCTGACCGACAGATTTTTTCATGAATGTAAGTTCTTCATCGGTTATTCCTTTTTCGCTGTACCGGGTAAGTTCTTTCACGAATTCAAATACAGCACTGTCGGAGGCCGAACCCTTGATCCCGGCGCTGGCCGTATAAGGACCCGGGAGGATGCCGCTGTTGAAATAAGCCCTTGCGCCGTAAGTCCATCCTTTGTCTTCCCGCAGATTCAGGTTGATCCGGCTGTTGAATGCTCCTCCCAATACATAATTCATGAGGCTCGATTTGAAGTATTTGCCGGTTGCGTCATAGGGCATATTGGTCAGGTAACCGATCCTGATCTCCGACTGAGGGGCATCTTCCTTATCGACAAGATAGATTTTTGTTTTTGCGATCGCGGCGGATTTAGGAAGTTCAGGAATAGTAACTTTTTTGCCGGTCCATTTTTCGAGGAATGACAATTTTTTTAATATGTCCTCTTGCCTTACATCGCCTACAATCACTAATTGGCCGGAAACAGGGGAGTAGAAATTTTTATAAAAATTCCTGATATCGTCGAGGGAAATCTTTTCTACGGTTTCGACCAGGCCGTCGACGGGTACTGAAAGTATATTTTTATTTCCATAAATCAATTTATTGTAGGCAAGGTCTGCAATGCTGACCGGTTCTTTTTCGGCCTGCTGGAGTGACTCCAGGGTTTGTTTTTTCACCCTCTCGAAATCCGATTCGTCGAATTTGGGCCGCAAAAGTTTTTCTTCGAAGATTTCAAGGGTCCTGCCGATATTCTTGGCCAGTGACCTTACGGAAATGATGGTGTGAGTCTCGGAGGCATAAATACTGATATTGCTCCCGATTTTTTCAAGCTCTTCGGAAATTGCTTCTGCAGAATAATTCGCCGTAGATTCATTCATCATGGCGGCGGTGATGGATGCCAGGCCAGCTTTTTCGGGATTATGGGCATCGAGTTGCTGCCCGCCGCGGAGGCTTAATTGGATAGCCAGGGTAGGAATCTCATTGGAAATAGTTCCGATCGCCCTGATCCCGTTGGGGAAGGAAGTTTCCCAGTATTCCGGTATCTGTCCCAGGGGAGCTACAGGAGGCTCGGGACGATTGGAACGATCGAAAGAGCTTTTCGGTTCCTTATAAACCAGGTTGTTGTAGTCGGTGACAGGGTAGGGGTTCACGCCTTCAGTCGAAGGTATAAAATTGTCGGGCTTAGCTGGCTCCATTCCCTGGCCTTTCGGAAGGACACTCACCACGACCTTCGGTTTACCCTTAATGTATTTATGATAAACCCGCATTACTTCCTCTTTGGTCACGGCATTATATCGTCGCAATTCTTCCCGGATAAAATCCGGATTTCCGATATAGGTCTCGTAGGCTGCGAGCTGGGAGACTTTACCGCTCACGGTGGCCAGGCCGTTGATCATGTTCGCTTCAAATCTTGATTTGAATTTTTGAATATCTTCATCCTCAACGCCGGTATTTTCAAATTCCTGTATTGCAGATTCTATTTCTTTTTCAAAATCGCTCAGCGACCTGCCGGGAAAAGGAAAGACGAACATCGTAAATTCTCCTCCGAGCTCACTGCATCCGTTAATAACACTCGCCTGAATGGCCAGTCGCGTTTCCACGAATTTTTTGTATAAATAGGAGCCGCGTCCGGTTCCAAGAATATCGGAGAGACAATCCAGGGCAGGCTCATCCGGATCATGCCGGGGTACCGTTGGAAGGGTGATGATCAATGCGGGAAACCTGATGTTGGCATCTTCATAAGATACGTACCTGTCATGATCTATTTTTACAGGTTCCAGCTTCATCCTTTGAACATCCGGGCCGCCTGGAATGATCCCGAAATACTTTTCTGCCAGCCTGATCACTTCCTGCGGATTTACATCGCCCCCGATGGTTAATGTCGCATTGTTGGGACCATACCAACGAAGGAAAAATTTCTTCAGGTCGTTCACATCCACCCGGTCGAGGTCCTGAAGATCACCGATCGTTAGCCATGAATACGGATGGCCGTATGGGTACAGCGCTTTGGCAGATTTTTCGGGATATAAACCATACGGGCTGTTATCGTAGTTTTCCTGCTTTTCATTCTTTACCGTGGCCCGCTGGACTTCGAATTTCTGCTGGGTTACCGCATCGAGTAGCCATCCCATCCGGTCCGACTCCAGCCAAAGGGCCGTTTCGAGCTGGTTAGCTGGCATAGTCTGGTAATAATTGGTACGGTCGCGGTTGGTGGATCCATTCAGGGTTCCCCCGGATTCGGTGATGATCTTGAAATGTTCTTCATCTGCAACATTCTTCGATCCCTGGAACATCATGTGTTCGAAGAAATGTGCAAAACCCGATTTGCCGATTTCCTCGCGGGCGGAACCGACATGGTAGGTAATGTCAACATGCACCAACGGATCGGAATGGTCCTCGTGTATGATCAACGTCAGTCCATTCGCCAGGCTGTACTTTTCATAGGGTATAACAATCTCTTCGCCCTGGCGGGTGATCTTTTCGACCAGTTTCGTTTGGGCAATAAGAATTGCCGGGAGGATTAAGGCAATGAAAAAGAGGATAAATGCCTTCGCTTTTGTTGCCGGGATTTGTTGTGTCATGATCGGGGTTGTTTAAATAAATGCCTTCGTAACAGGGCGTAAGTATATTCATTTTTTTTAAATTAGACGAAATATTTTTTAAGATGAGAGTAGACAAGGAGATAATCGGGGAACATAACGACAAGAATGTTCAAAAACACCGGGTTTTATTCAATTCAATTGCTGAAAAACTCGATTTGGAAGGCATCGATGTCGGGAAACTTGTCACCGAAATCGGAAAGTTTCAGGTGGCCATTCCAAGCTGGGCGTTGGGTACGGGAGGCACGCGTTTCGGCAGGTTTCCTTCCGGCGGAGAACCCAGGAATCTGGAGGAAAAGCTGGATGATGTCGGGCTTTTGCATGCAATCAACAAATCTTCAGGAGCAATTTCGATCCATATACCCTGGGATATTCCCGGCAATACGGAGGCCATCAGAGAACGCGCTGGTTCATTAAGTATAAAATTTGATGCGGTCAATTCCAATACATTTCAGGACCAGCCCGTACAAAATAAATCTTACAAGTTCGGATCGCTATGTCATTCGGATCCGGCTGTCAGGGCCCAGGCCATCAGCCATAATATTGAGGTCATCCATCAGGGCATGAACCTGGGCTCCAAGGCAATTACAGTCTGGCTTGCCGACGGCTCGAATTTTCCCGGCCAGCATAACTTCCGGAAAGCCTACGAAAACACGCTGGGCTCGCTGACAGAGATTTACAAACACCTGCCGGAAGACTGGGAATTGCTGCTGGAATACAAGCCCTTCGAACCCAATTTTTATTCCATGGTAGTACCCGACTGGGGCACATCCTATTCCATGGTCAACAGGCTTGGTAAAAAAGCTTTTACGCTGGTCGATCTCGGGCATCATCTTCCCAATACGAATATCGAGCAGATCGTATCTACCTTGATGACGCTCGGAAAGCTGGGAGGATTTCATTTCAATGATTCGAAATTTTCCGACGACGACCTTACAACGGGCTCCATCAAACCGTACCAGCTTTTCCTGATTTTCAATGAGCTTGTTTATGGGATGAACAACAATATTTCCGGCAATCCTGCCCTTGCATGGATGATCGATGCAAGTCATAATGTAAAGGATCCGCTGGAAGACCTGATGCAATCGGTGGAAGCTATCAAGATCGCTTATGCTCAGGCATTGATCGTTGACCGGTACACCCTCGAATCCTCCAGAGAGGCCAATGATGTAACGATGGCCCAGGAGACGCTGATGAACGCCTTCAGGACCGATGTGAGGCCGCTGCTGGCGGAAGCCAGGCTCCGGTCGGGCGCTGCCCTTATGCCGGTAAAATTATTCAGGGATTACAGGTTACGGGAACAACTGATCAGGGAAAGAGGCCTGAAAAGCATTGCGACCGGGCTTTGAAACAATAAATAACTTTTTTAAATCCGGGTAAAATGCAAAAAAGCAAGATTGTCGAACATCTGGATGCCATCGAAGAATTCGAGCGGGAGCCGGTTCCCGAATCGAAACGGAAAGGATTAGGAAGTTTTATCGGCATGTATGCAGGTGAGCACACGGCCGGGACCGAGTTTGTGATCGGGCCGTTGTTCGTCGCTCATGGTGCCGGCGTGTCAGCCGTGATCGGGGGATTATTTCTGGGAAATGTTCTCGCTGTTCTGAGCTGGGGTTTGCTCACAGCCCCTATCGCCACGAAGACGAGGATCACGCTTTATTACCAGCTCGAAAAAATTTGCGGAAAGAACCTGGTAACCGTTTACAACCTTGTGAATGCCCTGATGTTTTGTTTCCTGGCCGGTTCCATGATCGCCGTATCGGCTACGGCCATCGGCATACCTTTTGATATAGCCATGCCGACGTTGCAGGACTGGTTGCCAACCGGCATTGGCTGGATCATTACCGTATTTTGTGTGGGCCTGGTTATAACGGTTGTGGCCATCCTTGGATATGATCAGGTTTCAAGATTTGCCAACCTTGCCTCTCCCTGGATGCTCCTGGTATTTCTTGCCTCCGCCTTTGCCGTCATGCCGGAACTCGGTATTAACTCAGCGGGAAGTTTCTTTCAAACAGCCGGAACAAAAATATGGACTGGCACCGTGTTGGCCGGCCAGACGAAATTTACATTTTGGCACTGCCTATTCTTTGCCTGGTTTGCAAACATGGCCATGCATATCGGAATGGCCGACCTGTCTATATTACGTTATGCAAGAAAATGGCAATACGGATTTTCCTCTGCCACAGGCATGATCCTCGGCCACTATATGTGCTGGATGGCATCTGGAATTTTATATGCCTACTTCCTGACAAAATATGGGTCCGGGGGTGAGTTCGCACCCGGTAAAATTGCATTCGAGGCGGCTGGCATAGCCGGGGCTGTATGTGTGGTCATAGCCGGCTGGACCACGGCTAACCCGACCCTGTACAGGGCAGGTCTCGCCATCCAATCAATTAATCCCGTATGGAAAAGATGGAAGGTCACGCTTATCGTAGGCCTGGTTACCACGCTGGCGGCATGTTTTCCGGCGTTGGTGATGAAACTTCTTGATTTTGTGGCTCTATACGGGCTGGTACTTATGCCGATGGGGGCGATCATTTTCATTGATTTTTATCTGATGAAGAAAATGGGCCTGGCTGAATATTATGCCGAAAAAATGAATACCAGGTTTTCCTGGCAGGCCGGGATTACATGGATCGGGACGTTGGTGGTGTGCCTCTTCCTGAATTTGTATTATGGAATTGAAATATTTTTCCTTGGTCTGCCTGGCTGGTTTATTGCCACGGCGGTTTATATCCTGTTCAGTAAATTATTACAGAAAAAAATAATCGTGCAATCAGAATAAAACAATGATCACTGCATTGAAAATAATATCCTTCGCCGGACTCGGACTCACGATCTTTCCTTCAATACTGGTATTGATGGGGAAAATGGATTTGGAAATGAATAAAAACCTAATGGTTAGCGGTATGATCCTGTGGTTTGTGGGTGCATATTTCTGGATATACAGGAAAAAGAAATCCGTTAATTAAAAGGCTTCTTTGTTCAAATTCCAAATTCCAAATTCCAAATTCCAAATTCCAAATTCCAAATTCCAAATTCCAAAATCCAAATTCCAAATTCCAAATTCCAAATTCCAAAATTCCAAAATCCAAAATCGGAATGCGGAATTAATTAACTGGGTAAAAGAAAATTTTCAATGACTAATTTTGGGATTTTGCCGCAAAGCATGCCTAAGGCAGGGGCCTGAGAATTGGAATTTATTTGGGATTTGTATTTTGGGATTTGGAGCTTTAAAACGAAATATTACTTCACCAGCAGATTTCGTCTATAATTTTCCACTTCCCAGCTTTCAATAAACGAGATCTGGCGGTGTGTCATAAAATGTGGGCCGCCAAAGTTCATGCTGTAATAAGCGATCTTCATGGCGTCTTCGAATACATCCAGAACTAGCCCGGCGGATTGCTCGCTGATCTCGAAGCCCATCATGCCCTCGTTCTCAATCAGGACGATGCGCGGCAGGAATCCATTGTCCTGCTTATAGCGCCTAAGCTTTGTCTCGATTTTTTTCAGGTCCGATTTCTCGGAGGCGCGAAGCCAATGCGGGTGGGTGCGGCAGTATACGATCTGGTCGGGAATGAAGGGATTGGCGATCAGGCCGGCATGGACGAGCCCGGAGGTAAAATAACTGACCATACTATTATTTCTGGTTTTATATGCCAGAGCCCCATCGTCGTTTAATTGCCGGAATATGTGGATGAGATCAGCCATTCGGTCATACCGGAATGATTTAGCAGTGATCTTCAATTCGTTCCTGATAAGTTTCCTGATCCTGGTGAAGATCATCTCATAAATCGACTTGATTTCATTAACCTGGCCGGCCGAAACGAAAACTCCGTGGTTTTGAAGGAAGATGATGCGGGGATGTCGTTTGTGAACCTTCTTATAATTGACCAGCTCCCTTTCAATCCTTTTAAAAAGGATATACCCGGGATCGACATAGGGAACGAAAAGCGTATCATCCGGGAATAATTTATGAATGATCACCCGGGCATTCCGGCTGCAAGTTAACGCATTAACTACAAAGGGATGGGTATGGACGACGTATGCATATTCAATAAGGTCGTGGAGGGAAGCTTCCACGCTTGGCCTGAGCTTCCTGTCAGGAAATATATTGCTTGAAATAAGATCGTCCTTCACTTCGCGTTCCCGTTCAAAGGGATCGCTGGAGTATTGCCTGAACGAAATATTCCGGAGAAGACCCCGGTTTAGGACGGCAAAACAATCTTCCGAGATATCGGCTAGCTGGTAACCTGAAGCTTTCACCCATAATGTATCCTCGGTTTTAAAGGAAGTGTTTCCGCCTCCGCCTAAGGCGTATCCTTTTAGTTTCCCATAATACCTCGAAATGCGAATAAGCTGTTCAATCATACTTAAAAAAATTTAGTCGGTAATATTTTCGAGGGGAGGTATTTCCTTCAACAGGTATTCTCCCGACAGCCTGTCCGCCTGATCCGCCCGGGTCCTCCTGTTCGAAGGGAAATCCTGGCTTATTTCCATCCACTCATTTAGTTCAGCTATCAAATCCTGCACGATTTGTGAATACCGGAGATTGCCGGCAAGATTCGCGTATTCGCCGGGATCATGCTGCAGGTCATAGAGTTCAATTTGCGGACGGGGCCGGGAGAGAACCAGGGATTGTTCCGCGGTGAGTCTGTCGCCTTCCCTGTTATTTAGAAGGTTGGTCCAGGAAGGGCTATGCAGAATATCAACTGGCAATCCCAGGGATTTTTCAATATATGCGTTTACGATCAGCTTATAATCTTCGGTTCTGATACACCGGATATGTTCATCCATGCCATCCCAGTTTCTTTCCGAAAAAATGTAATCGTGCCCCAGGACTATATTTCCCTGGAGCATTTGCGAGAAATCGAGCCCTGTCAGATCGGATGGATACGCGATTTCACAAATGTTAGCGATGGTTGTGAAAAGATCTATGGAGCTGATTTGTCCGTCATAGTCGATTCCATGCGCAGTTACGGCATAGCCGGAAAAAATTAAGGGCACCCGTATCCCTGTATCATATAAAGTGCCTTTTTCTCTCGGGAACGGAGCCCCGTTTTTGCTGATAAAAATGACCAGGGTGTTTCTTTCCTTCTTGAGCAATTTCAATGCCGCCGTATAAAGTCCGATCACACTGTCCAAATGGGATATGGCCTTATAATACATGTCGATATCATCCCGCGTATCCAAGTCATCGGCCAGGTGTTTTTTCATTATCGAAATCGACTCATCGAGAGTTTCGTTATTCGTTCCTTGCCGGAACGGCCGGGCAGGTTCCTGTAGGTCGGCCAGGAAGAAAAAAGGTTTCTTTTTTACCGCACCCAGGAACTTATGAAAATCCCTATAATCCGGCGACATCCATTCAAAAGGCCGTGCCAGACTGTCAAATAATGTGGGGTCACCCGTATAGCCGGTAAGATACCCGGCTTCTTTAAGAAAATGGACTAATGTTTTATGTCCGGCCGTCAATGGAGAGCAGGAATCTTCTGTCCCGGTGGTATGCGGGTACTTCCCGGTCAGGATGCTGATAAGCGAGGGAGTGTTCTGGGGACTCGTTACAAAGGCATTCCGGCATAATACACCTTCTTCCGCGAGACGATCGATATTCGATGTCAGCAATCCGGTATTCCCATAGCACCGGAGATCCGTTCCAAGATCGCCGGCAACCAACAGGAGAATGTTTGGCGGTTTTGCTGCATGAACCCGGAAAATCAAAATAAAAAATAACAAGGGACCTAGATGCAATGCGCGGCCTGATGTCGTGTAAAGCTTCATCTGACAATAAAAATAACCTTTTATAAATGGTACGTAAAGATATTATATTGTCAGGTTTAATTGTTCAACTACCGAACATTCAGCGATATATTGTAACTTTATCCTTTCAATAGTTTCCGGCTTGCGGGATTTTTTTATATTATTTTATATGAAATGGCAATTGTCAGCTCCGTAGCGCCGGAATAACCTGATTATGGAGTAATTTACCTGATAGGAATCCCATCAATGAATACAGTTTTTTAATGGTTGTGAAAAATATATCGAAGTATGATAATTATAGCGGTGAAAATCATACCGCAGAACAGAAATTTAAAATAATCATGCCATTTATCGTATTGCCGTTCATAACAATCCTATTTTCATGCGACGAACCTGAGAAAGTAAGTCCGGCCGAAAAAATCGTGGTGATCAATGAATTGATGCCCCATAATGCCACTGTGGTTGCCGACCAGGACGGCGAGTATGACGACTGGTTCGAGCTGTATAATACTTCGCCCGCCCCGGTCGATTTATCCGGATTCTTCGTCACCGATAACCGGGATAATCTTACGAAATGGGAAATTCCCTCCTCAACCATAATCCAAGGAAATGGCTACCTGATTTTCTGGGCCGATGAAGATGGAACCCAGGCAGGATTACATTTGAATTTTAAGCTTTCGGCGCTGGGAGAGGAATTGCTGTTGGTTACACCCGACCTTGAAATCGCCGATGAAGTGGCTTATGGAGCCCAGGGAGAAGAGATGTCTTATTCACGGGTTCCCAACGGAACCGGAAGTTTTACCTGGCAGGCGCCCACCTTTGATTCCATGAACTGATCCGCGGTATGAAGCATTTTTATCCCGGAAATGGAACCTATTATGCAATCCCAGGATGGCCATGAGAGAATTCCTTTGGTCTACATTTACAGGTTTATTTTTTTTCTGTAACCCGGCATTCTCCCAGGGAATCCTAATCACCGATTATTTCCTGTATACATCGATGGATGAAATTCATTATTCAGGATTCCTTCCCGATACATCGACCGTTTACCTGGCCGCCGAACTGGTAAATGAAAATAACCATATTATCCAGCGCCAGAAGATCAGGTCCAGGTACGGGCATTTTACCGGCTCCTTCGATCCGGGGGAAAAATTAGCGACTGGCCTTTACTGGGTCAGGATTTATCAGCCCGGGGCTGGTAGTGGCGGGAACTTTTTAATGTACAAACCTTTATTCGCAATTCATGAAGATGACCTGCCGGGTGATACGGAAGCCGGGACATTTAACGGACCTGATGCAGGTACCGGGCCTGATGACCTGCAACCAACCGGGAATGTTCACGATGAATTTATCCAATTAAGTACATTAGATTTAACAGGAATGGATTCTTTTATCCTGACAACCGATGCTGATCTTTATCATCCCGGTGAAACGGTACACCTGACGATCAGGGACCTTTCGACACGTATAAAACCGGGACAAAAGATGATTGTCAAGGCCGTTGGATTGGACCTTGCTGATTCTTCTTCCTACGGGGACCTTCCCGATATTACTTTCACCAGTCATACGGATCACTTCGATGATACGGCAAATAATATTTTATCATTATCCGGACGTTACCTAAATCCCAGAACAGGCAGGCCGAGGATGAATTACGGGGTTACCGTGTCGAGGCTGGGAAGCCAGGGCTTTTTCCGGATAAAATCCGTCGACCGCTTTGGGAATTTCAATTTTGAAACGGATGACTGGCCGGAATTCAACACATTATATATCAGTACCATTGAACAGAATATTTCAGGCTTGTCGGTAACGGATTCTTTTTACAGGCCGGTTAACGATATGCCCCAATATAGTATTCCTGTGAATTCCGTGGCAGCCATAAAGACTTTTGCAAAAGAAGCCGGGATGAGGAAAATTCTCCGGGAACAATACACGGAATCTCTGACAACAAAGCCCGAAGTATTTATCACCCCGGTTTATGATACGACGCGGGTATATGAAAAAGCAGACATATCTTATGATTTGAGTGATTATATTGCGTTCCAGGATATGGAAGAGGTGGCCAGGGAAATCATGCCATTTGTACAAATTGTCAAAAAAAAGAATAGGCATAGGTTCCGGATTGTACATCATCGTAATCCTTATCTGACTAAATTCCCATTATTCTTTTTAAACGGAAAGCCGACACGCGACGCGGAGCTCGTCCTTGGCCTGGATATCTCACAAGTGCAAATAATCGATGTCTTATATATGCCCGAAACGCTTAAACCCTTCGGCCTTTCCGGTTTCGGCGGGGTCATGGCCATATATACGCTTGAACCGGTACAGGTTCCCAACTGCCTTACCCTGAATTACCAGGGACTGCGCCGCGAGGTTGGTAAACCGGATCAACTGCCGAATCCCGAGGTTCCTGATCTATCGCCGGTAATTTACTGGGAACCTGAAGTGGAAATGCAGGATGGAAAGATTGAAATTTCATTTCCATTGAATAATATTCTTTCCGATGTACGAATAACTGCTGCAGGAATGGATTCGAATGGTAATATATTACAGGTGGAAAAGGTGATCCACATAATAAAAGAATAATAACCATACCCTTTGCCGAGATTCCTTTACATATCTCTTTTAATTTTTATCCTCGTACCGCGGGTCCCGGTTAGAGGAGTGGATATTAACGACAGCATCCCCATATCGGTAATGCTAAATAAAATCGGGGCTCGGTATGGGGTGAATATCCTTGGAAAGGAAGAATGGTTCGAGGGCTTGCATACAGTCGACCCCGGCGTATACCAGGGAATTGACCGGGACCTCCTCAGGATTTTACGGGGAACAGGCCTGACCTTCATGAATTACAGGGACTACCTGGTGATCATATATATCGATAAAAGCAATCCGGGCAGGTACCAGGACTTCAGCTCGGGCGCCAGGACCTACCTTAACCGGATATACAGGTTCAGTGGCCAGGTATTGGCCGATAAGGATGACGAGCCCGTCATCGGCGCAACGATTTATATCGAGGAACTGGATACCGGGACGATTACGGATATCAATGGGTATTTTCGGCTCAACATCCCGTCAGGTAAGTATTCTGTTGCCGTAAAATCAGTTGGCTTTATTGACCAGGAAATCGACCTGGAACTTGTGGAAAATATCGACCGGATTATTTCGCTTCCCAATGAGATCATCCAGTTGAAGGAGGTTGTTATCAGCGAATCAGGAGGGGACAGGAACATCAGCGAAACAGCCATGGGATTGTTCAGGATAAATATGAAGTCCCTGCAAAGCCAGCCGGCATTTATGGCCGAGACGGATGTCGTCCGTGGCTTACTGCTTCTGCCTGGCGTTTCTTCGGCCGGGGAGGCGGCAACCGGCTTCAACGTACGTGGAGGAAATACCGACCAGAACCTGGTGTTATTGGATGATGCTCCTGTCTATAATGCATCCCATATATTTGGCATGTTTTCCGTATTTAACCAGGATGTTATCCGGGAAGCCTCTTTACAGCATTCGGGCCTTTCGGCACGGTATGGCGGAAGAGTATCGTCCGTTCTCGATGTAAAGACAAAAAATAATATTCCCAACCGGTTCCGTGGCTGCGGCGGGATCGGACTTTTTGCAAGCCGCCTTGCTTTCGAAATGCCAATCCAAAAGGAAAAGATATCCCTCATGGCCGGAGGGCGGATTTCATACAGCGATTATTTGCTCAACTATGTTCCCAATAAAATGATCAGTAACAGTTCCGCATTTTTCTATGATACCAACATCAAGCTTAATTTCAGGATCAATAAAACGAACTACATTCAGTACAGTTTTTTTAATTATTTCGACCGGTTCAAGTTGCCTTTCGATACCCTGTATGATTGGGGCACGATGAATCATTCCGTTCAATACAACCGGCTTATCGGGGAGAAGATGGTTATCAATCTTTCAGGATCATCAGCCCGGTATGATTATGGCATAACGGGAAATGGCCGGCGGATGGAATTCAATTGGGCCGCGGGCGTCCATCAGGAAGATGTTAAAGCCGATATTTATTATGCGCCAGGCAATATCCATACGATTGAACTGGGCGGAGGGATGACATGGTACACTTTCCTGCCCGGAAACCTGACCGGCGGAGAAAACAGCGCCGTATTGCCGGTCGACCTTGAGAATGAACGGGGGAGGGAATATTTTGCTTATATCGGCGATGAGCTCAGCATTATAAAATCATTACGCGTTTCGGCCGGTCTGCGGTATTCCAATTATGGCTACCTAGGACCCCAGACGGTTTACGAATACGATCCTGAGGTTCCAAGGGACGAAGAAACCATTACGGGCTCGGTAAGTTACGCGAGGGGAAAGGAGATCGTCGTATACGATGGCTGGGAGCCCCGGCTTTCGATGCGTTGGAGCTTCGGTAATTTAAGTTCGGCTAAAGCGAGCCTTAGCCGAATGTATCAATATATGCACCTGGTATCGAATTCATTGGCTGTTAGCCCCGTTGATCTTTGGAAAGCCTGCGATCCTTATATACTGCCCCTGCGAGCCGACCAGGTTTCGCTTGGTTATTTCAGAAATTTCAACAACAATTCCATAGAAACCTCAGTCGAGATCTATTATAAACGGATGGAAGGAATTGTGGATTATAAAGACGGGGCTGAATTATTCCTGAATCCTTATGTGGATGCCGGATTGCTGCAGGGTAAGGGTCGGGCGTACGGGGTGGAGCTGTTGTTTAAAAAAAATGCCGGCAGAATTACGGGGTGGGCAAGCTATACCTTCTCGCGGACTGAAAGAAAAGTTTCGGGTCAATCGTTTTCAGAAACCATCAACGGGGGAAAATATTATCCATCGAATTATGACAAGCCGAATGACCTGAAGCTTGCCGTAAATTACCAGGTAAACAGGCGGTGGAGTCTCGCGGGCAATTTTGTTTATAATACGGGGAAACCGGCAACTTACCCCCAATCAAAATACCTGGTCGATAACTTTGTAATCGCCAACTATGGCGCCCGGAATCATCAGCGTATTCCGGATTATCACCGCCTTGATTTTTCGGTAAACCTTAAGGGCAACCATAAAAAAAATAAATTCTGGGAAGGGGGGTGGACCTTCTCGGTATATAATGTTTATGGAAGGAATAATGCGTACTCGATTTATTTCAAACCGATAGCCGGGTCAAGGCTCCCGCAGGCTTATAAATATTCGCTGCTTGGATCAGCCTTCCCAGCCATCACCTATAATTTCAATTTTCTTTAATGCAATGGGATGATAAAGGTCAGTACACGATTATTGATATTATTGATTTTACCTCTTATTTCGTGTGAAGAACCCTATGATCTGAGAATCAGGGATTTTCAAAAGGAATATGTTGTAGATGGCCTGATCACCGACCATCCGGGGCCACATCAAATAACGATTACGTATTCCGGAGCCTATTCTCTGTACAGGGAGGGGAATAACCAGCCGGTTATCGGGGCCATGGTCTCTATAACCGACTCGGAGGGAGTTGTTGAGATATTAACAGATGCAGGCCAGGGAAAATATATTACATCGGCCGGGTTTAAAGGTATTCCGGGAAATAAATACACATTGTATGTTCAAATCCCCGGCGGCGATGAACTGATTTCGGATCCTGAACTGCTTCCTGTCGGCTCGCCCATTACGGAATCTCAATTCGAATTTGAACCTGAAAATGAGTTTCACCTCGACGGGCACCGGGTTTGGGTTACTGTGGCCGACATGCCGGGCCAGAAAAATTATTATCGCTGGATTTATACGGGGGTATTCCAGTTTGTCACTCTTTTCGACGGACCAATCCCTTTCTCCACGACCTGCTGGAAATTCGAATATTTCCGATATGACCTGAAGCTTGCCTCCGACAGATTTATCGACGGCAATTTATTCGACCAGAATATCGCCATAATTCCGTATTACAGTGGATCTCCCTATTTACTTACCGTATATCAGTATTCATTGTCGCGGGAAGCATTTGATTTCTGGAATTCAGTTGATAACCAGATTAATAATTCATCAGGATTATTCGGTGTTATGCCATTCGGGATCCGGGGTAATATGCGATGTGTAAATGATGCCAATAAAAATGTATTGGGATATTTCGGCGCATCTTCCCTGATAAAACATCCGGTATATGTAACCCGTGACGACGGTAAGGTAAAAAATCTCATCACCTATCCCCGGAATGTTTATTGCTGGACCTTCGGGAATACTGCTCTTTATGATCCTGTAAATTCTTCCACCTGGCCGGATGGTTGGCCAAGGTAATTGCGATTCCGGAATCACTACCGTTCTGAAAAATCACAAATTGTTTATCAACAAAACCAGTTTGAAGCCGTAATTAAAGATCCCAACGGAGATTTAGTAATATCAAGGCAGATTGAAAGACGAATTGCTAAATAATCCCCTCCCCCTCCGGGGACTCCCCTTATGCCGCTTTGGGGCGGCACAAGGGGAGAGCTGCATCTCATCTTTTAACAGAGATTACGTTAAAGAAACGAATTTCCTGAATGAAGAAGCAATTATATTTTGATCTTAATAAATCCTACCGATCGCCAGATCCTTGACATCGGGGGCTTGAAAATCAGATTGCAGCGAAAGAAGTTCGTCTATCGATGCAAAGTGAGATTTTCTCATTAATGGTAAGCTTTACTGAACAAGAATGGTACCGGAATTATTTTTGCAGCATTAAGATTTAACTATTTCCATAGCTTCTCCATTTCCTCCAGCGTTTTCTTCCGCGTCTCAGGAACTAACCTCAATACAAATATTGCTGCCAATATCCCCATGATGCCGTAGATCCAGAATGCAAAACCATGGTGGAACCTGGAAGTAAGCCAGCTATTATCATTCATCATCGGGAATGTCCAGGATATTCCGAGGTTCGCAATCCATTGCGCTGCCACGGCAATCGACATGGCTCCGCGGATCTTGTTCGGGAAAATCTCGGACAGCAGGACCCAGGTAACAGGTCCCCACGAAACGGCAAACGAAGCCGTGTAGGCCAGCATGAACAAAAGGGCCCCGATGCCCAGTCTTTCAAAATAGAATGTAAATCCAATGCCAAACATGCTTATGGCCATTCCCAGGGCGCCGATAACCTGGAGCGGCTTCCTTCCAAACCTGTCGACCGTATAAATGGCCACAAGGGTAAAGAATAGATTTACGGTTCCTACGATGATGGTCTGAAGCAGCGAAGTATCCGTCTGGTTGCCCATATTCCGGAAGATCTCCGGAGCATAATACAATACGACGTTGATGCCCACAAACTGCTGGAAAATGGATAGCAGGATGCCGGTCACGATCAGGGTGCCTCCGTAGGAAAGCCAGGGAGCGTCTTTTTCTTTAAGCGTGTCGCGGATTTCACTCAGCACTCGCCCGGATCTCTCTTCGCCCATACCTAATTTTTTTAGAAGATCAAGGGCTTTGTCATCGCGGTTTCTCATGACCAGGTATCGCGGTGTTTCCGGGACAAGAAATAACAGGACAAGAAACACAAGTGCCGGCAGGGTTTCAGAACCCAGCATCCATCGCCAGCCCATTACTGAGAGCCACTGGTCATCGCCCTGGAGCGCGATAAAATAATTTATAAAATATACCATCACCATGCCGGATATAATGGCAAACTGGTTCCAGGAAACAAGCTGTCCCCTGTTCTCCGGCGGAGCGATCTCGGCTATATACATGGGGGAAAGCATGGATGCAAGGCCGACGCCAACGCCTCCGATGATCCGGTAAATAATAAATGAGATGATGTCCTCCACGAAGAATATATTCATGAGATCGGGTAAGGCCGAACCAATGGCGGATATGGTGAAAAGAATTGCCGCGATGATCAGGCCATTACGCCTGCCGGCCCGTTTGCTGATTATGCCCCCGGTAGCTCCTCCAAGAATGCATCCCACCAGTGCGCTGGAAATGGTGAATCCCTTCAGGGAACTTGCGATTTCCTCGTTAAACACCTCCCCGCGACCCATAAAATAATAAAGCAGGCCTGACGTAATCAGAATAAGAAAAATCGAAATGATAATCCCCCTTGTTTTCCCGAAAAGCTTTAGAAGAATGGCCCCGATGGCAAGGGTAATTCCATAAATGACCAGGATGACCGTCAGATGATATTGCCAGATCACCCTTGCGGCAGTAATTTCATTATCCCTCAGCGAGTCGATGAAATAGGCTTGCAGTGATTTCACTGCCCCAGAGATCACGGCAGTATCGTATCCAAACAACAGCCCGCCAAGGGTGGCCACCAGGGTAAGCGCCATTATATATCCCTTGCGGGTATTTTCGATTTCCATTATCTATTAGTTAAAAAGTGAAGGCTTCAAGATAGTATTTACGGTGATAAGAGACAAGCCTTTATTTCAAGCACCAAGTTCCTGTCTTAGGCATGCCTTGCGGCAAATTCTCAAAATCCAAATAAGCACCAAATTCCAAATTCCCAAATCAATACTATCCGGGAAAAGATATCGTTTTGAGGATTTGTCCATTGAATGGAATCTGGTTACACCAATAACTAATGATTTTTAAGCCACGAATCCACGAATTTTATACATGCTGATCCCCCAAATCTTAAAGGACAACACACACCGCGAAAGCGGTGTCAATTTGTGTCAATTCGTGTTATTCGTGGCAAAACCTTTCGGGGATTGGGCGAACCCGCCCTTTCCTTCTTGCTTTGCCAGGACTGACGGGTGAGTGCACGAATATGCCTTCGGCATTTCCACAAATTCCTCAAAGACTCCTCGCCCCGCGAAAAAGGGTCTCGATTCGTCGTTATCTTGGAAAGGGGGGCTTGGACTCAAAAAATATTCTGAAAAGACGGTTAAATAA
>DATDPY010000493.1:0-8772 GCA_035292565.1 Cyclobacteriaceae bacterium
AGTCTAATCGAAAATACCATGGGCCAGATGCAGACCTTCCTGTACACGCGCGGTTATCTCAATTCTGATGTTGACGTAAACCTGGTAAAAAGAAATAAATTGATACTGATAAAATATCTTGTGGAGGAAAGACGGCCTCACAGGATCGATTCGATCATTTATTCCATTCCTGACCCGGCTATGGATTCCCTGGTTTCAAAAAACCTGAAAAACTCCTTCATTAAAAAAGGAGATATCTTCGACCAGGATAAGCTTGTGAATGAACGACAAAGGATCGAGGAACTGTTCCAGGACAACGGGTATTATAATTTCGACCGGCAATACATCATGTTTTCGGTTGATACTTCCATACTGGGAAATTACAAAACCGCGATCCGGATATCAGTCCTTAATCCGGATCGATCCAATGTTCATAAAATTTTCAAAATTGATTCCGTTGTCTTCACCACGGATGTAACAAGCGCCCCGATAAATTTCAAACGCTTCTCCGAATCTTACAATGGCATCACTTACCGCTATATCAGGAATACTTTCTCGGAAAAGATCCTTGACAGACGTGTTTTCATTTTCCCTGAAAAGGTTTACAGCCGCACCAATACAATTGAAACCCAGCGACAACTCCTCAACCTCGATAATTTCAAGTTTGTGAACATCAATTATGACACGACGGGCGGTGCATTCATCGCCAATATTTTTGCAAGTCCGTTGAATAAATTCCAGACAACCAACGAGGTCGGGCTGGAAGTTACGCAGGGATTCCCGGGACCATTCTATAACCTGGTATTCAAAACCAGGAATGTATTCGGCGGGTTGGAAAACCTGGAAATCTCGGGAAGGATCGGGTACGAAGGTGTTGCTTCTGCGGCCGATCCCACGCAGATCTATTCGAGTACTGAAGCTGGGGGTATGCTTAACCTCATTATCCCGCAGTTTGTCCTTCCCATCAGCAATAAGATGAAATCCCGGCTGGGACAATACAACCCTAAAACCAGCCTTTCAACAGGGTATACCTATACAAACCGGCCGGAATACAGGCGTAATAATTTTAATTCCAGGATCACCTATTCATGGCAGCGCGGCCAGAAAAGATTTTTTAATGCCAGTTTTGCCGATATAAGCCTCATCAGGTCAGTCCTCGATAATGCTTTTGACCGGCAGCTCGAGGATCTGAGGAAAGAAGGCAATAATCTATGGAGGACATTTGAACCCTCGCTCGTGCTGTCATCGAGTTTCTCACTGACCAATAATTATAATCAATATGGTTTAGGTTTCAGTAAATCGGCTGCATTCTGGAAAAATTACATTGAGGATGGAGGTTCTATCCTGAATTTATTCCAAATAAATTTCCGTGATAGTACGGGGCTCGAACTGTACAAGTATTTCAAATTCAGCACGGATTACCGGAAATACATGACGGTCACCGACCAGACCCAGTTCGCATTCAGGGCAAACTTTGGTTTCGCGAAATCTTATGCCGAAAATAAAGTATTGCCATACGAAAAATATTTTTTCGCAGGAGGCAGTAACAGCAACAGGGCATGGCGTCCGAGGCGGCTGGGCCCAGGTTCATTTTTCCCTTCCGATACCTCCGGGACAATGTATTCCGATAAATATGAGCAGCCCGGGGAATTGCTGATGGAGACAAGTGCCGAGATCAGGACCCATCTCTTCAAATTTATCCAGGGCGCTTTGTTTATCGACGCCGGGAATGTCTGGATGCTTGAAAAAGATGAGAACCGGCCGGGGGCGGAGTTCAACATCAACAATTTCTACAGGGAAATCGCCGTGGGTGCAGGATTGGGATTGCGATTTGATTTTACCTTTCTTCTTTTAAGATTTGACCTTGGATTTAAAATATATAATCCCGCACTGCCAAAGGATATCCGGTTCCTGGGCGACCAGCTCAGCGAGGACACTGACGGATTTTTTGAGAAATATGGATTCTACTATTCCAGCCTTCCCAAACCGGCAATATTTAACCTGGCCATCGGGTATCCTTTCTGACAGTCAGTGTGTATATTAAAGGCAGAAAGGGAAAAACCGGCTTTGTAACGGAGCGACTGATTTTATGCTTTCAATATGATGGAATGGCTGATTGAACTGGACAAGGAATTGTTCCTCTACCTGAACGGAATTCACAATGGGTTTTTTGATGTGACGATGGCCTGGGTAACCTATACCGCAACCTGGATCCCATTCTATATCCTGCTCATCATCTGGCTGATTTATAAATTCAGAATGAAGGGAATCATCATTGTCCTAACGGCTTTCCTGGTGCTTGTTGCCACCGACCAGGCAACCTCTTCTTTCATGAAACCTTTCTTCGAAAGGTTACGCCCCTGCCGTGAACCGGAAATCTCCCATTTGGTGCATGTGGTGACTTCCTGCGGAGGTAAATATGGGTTTGCGTCCTCACATGCTGCGAATACTTTCGGGCTGGCGATGTTATTATGGCTATTCTTCGGTGATCAGATGAAATGGCCGCGTTACCTGTTTTTATGGGCTGCACTACTTTCCTACAGCAGGATTTATGTCGGGGTTCACTACCCGGGAGATGTGATTGCCGGAGCATTGGTGGGATGCCTGTCAGCCATGGTTGTTTACTTTGCGGTTTACCGCCAGCTTCCTGTTAAATATAAGATCAATGCATCATAGATTATAATAAATATTTCCAGATCCCGAATCCTGATCCAATGATTGAAGATAATTACCGGCACCGGGGATTGCGCAGGAGACTTGTAAATCAGGTCCGTAATAAAGGTATAACCAACGAAAGCGTTCTTGCTGCGCTGGATAAGGTGCCCAGGCATTTTTTTTTCGAGCAGGCATTTCTCGAACATGCCTACCAGGACAAAGCATTTCCAATCGGAGAAGGACAAACCATTTCACAGCCGTATACCGTTGCCTTCCAGACCCAGCTTTGTGAGATCCAGCCCGGCGATAAGGTGCTGGAAATCGGGACCGGTTCAGGTTACCAGGCGTGTATACTGCTTGAACTGGGTGCCGATGTTTATACTGTTGAATATAAAAAGGTGCTATATGAAAAAGCGAAAGAGTTCCTGCCCCGCATGGGGTACCGGCCTAATTTCTTTTTAGGCGATGGAACAAAAGGTCTGTCCCCATTTGCCCCTTACAACAAGATTCTGGTTACAGCCGGGGCGCCCGGAATTCCCGACATCCTGATCGACCAGCTCAAGCCAGGGGGTATTTTGGTAATTCCCGTCGGAGATACGCAGATACAGCGAATGGTACGACTGATCAAAAAAAGTGCTAAAAAAATCGAGAAGGAATCGTTTGATTATTTTAGCTTCGTCCCTTTGCTGGGTGAATTCGGCTGGAATAAAAAACAAGGTTGAAATGGAAAGAATTAAAAAATTTGCCAGGGAATCGAAGGTATCCAAATCAGAGATCCTTCTTCCCAACGATACCAATATGATCAACACCCTGATGGGCGGAAGGCTGATGCACTGGATGGACGTGATTGGCGCCATATCGGCCCAAAAGCACAGCAACAGCCTGGTGGTCACCGTTTCGGTTGATAATATTTCATTCCGTAACCCGATTCATATCGGCCAGGTAGTCACGCTGCAGGCACAGGTCAGCCGGGCGTTTAATACCTCCATGGAGGTTTACATCAAGGTTGTAGCCGAAGACATCCCGAAGAATGTGAAATTCGAAAGTAACTCGGCATTTTTCACTTTTGTCGCAATAAACAACGAATTCAAACCGCTGAAAGTTCCGGACCTCATTCCTGAAACGGAGGAGGAAATTGAGTTATTCAACGGGGCATTGCGGAGGAGGGAACTCCGGCTTATCCTGGCAAACCGGATGAAACCTGGCGACGCAAGTGAACTGAACTCCATATTGAAAATCTGAACCAATGGGCAGCGATTATTCCTTCCTCCCCTACCTTTTTAACGAGGAGATCTATATCATCCGCGCCCCAAAAAAAACAGAAACCGCCGTATTCAAAGGAGTTATTTTTTTTGTAGATTATCCGGGCATCATCACGCTTCCAACCAATCAAAAAATATTTCTCGATAAGGTTATGGAAGCCGTTAAGCTCCGGCTTGTACAGGTAACCATTGTGAACATACCGGAACTGATGAAACGGCTCTCCATCCGTGCATTGGTCAGGTTCGAGAGCGCCAAGGTTATTTTTTTCACCGGAAAGCTGCCGGCGATGGCGAGGCACCTCGATATTAATGAGAAATACGAGCTCATCGAACAGGAAAACAGCGAATTTATACTTGCCGATGTGCTTGAGGTGATCGACCAGGACAGGGGCCTGAAAAAATGCCTCTGGGCTTCACTGAAGAAACTCTTTTCGCTCCCCTGAGGTCAGGATCCGAATAATTCGGCCAGCTTTTCTTCGAGCGATTTTCCCCTGAGGTTTTTCTCGATTATTTTTCCTTCCCTGTCGATGAGATAGGTCGCCGGAATGGCATCAATACTGTAATCCCTTGCCGCCTTGGAATTGAAATACTGAAGGTCAGACACGTGCTTCCACATCAAACTATCGTCCTGAATGGCCTTGATCCAGTCTTCCTTCTTCCGGTCGAGAGAAACTCCGAGGATCTCAAAATCGGGTCCTTTATACTTATTGTAAAGCTTCACCACATTGGGATTTTCACGTCTGCAAGGACCACACCAGGCCGCCCAGAAATCGATCAGGACATATTTGCCTCTCAGAGAGGATAAGCTGAACAGATTGCCCTGTTGATCAGGAAGTTCAATCTCGGGAGCAATAGCTCCGGGCGACAACTTCCTGAGAGCATCTATCCTGGCAACGAAATCATTTTTAATCCGGTAATCAGGAATTTTTTCTTCCACAACCCGTGCAACGCTGTCGATGAACTGAAAATCATTGTCCATATCCAGGAAATTTACAGCCTGGATAAGTGCCAATGATGTCCCCATATTCCTGATATTAGATTTTATGTCTTTGTTGAGCTTCTCCTGTCCGGCCATGTAACGGTTTCTAAGCTCTTCCATCTTCTTCTCATCCTTTGCGGTATATGCCTCCCTGAATTCTTCGTCGATCACACCGGCTTCGTTATTGAATGCAGCTACAAGCCGGTTCAGTTCGGTCAACTGGATCATCGGCGTGGATCCCTTCACCTCGAACCAGCCTTTAGGAGAATTCCCATCGACGTTCAGCTCGATGCTTTCATCGCTCAGCAACAGGGTAACAAACTGGGTATTATAAAAATTCATCCGGAAATACCCCGGCTCATCCGGCTTGAAGGTGGTGAAATATGTGCCGTCCGAATTTACGGCTATTGTATCGACAATTATCAGGGATGATCCGTTAATATGCTCCAGGTAAACGCTACCTGTTCCGATTTTATTAATCTTTCCGCGGATCGTTATTTCCTCGCTGTGAGCTCCTTTATCCGTTGTGCAGGATAAGATCATGAGCAGCGGCATCATCTTCAGGAATGTCCTTAAAATCATATTTTCTGAATTTTGTTTAATTGTTAATTAACTGTTCCGACAAGGAATTCACCCGCTTTTTTTAACGCCCTGTCAATGCCCGTTATATCTTTCCCGCCGGCTGTTGCATAAAATGCCTGCCCCCCTCCTCCGCCTGAGATTTCCCTGGCCAGTTCCCTGATAATATTCCCGGCATTCAATTTTTTTCCGGATACGAGCGAATCCGAAAGCATAACCGTTAACTGCGGTTTGCCCCCCGATACATTTCCCAGGACCAGATAAAGCGGTTCCACAAGCTGCCGCAGCTGGAACGCAAGGTTTTTTACTGTTGAGGCATCCTGGTTGCCGATATTCTCCACAATAATATTGATGCCCCCGATAACCTTCACCTTGCCCATTAATTCTCCCTTCAGGTTCCCGGCTTTTTCCGTTTTAAAGGTTTCCAGCTCGTGGACAACAGCATTTCGTTCTTCCAGCAGGTTAAGCACGGCCTGGTAGGTATCGGACGGAGACTTCAGTGCTGAATTGATCTGCTCAAGAATGTCGAGCCTGGCATTGATATAATTTTCTGCTTCATTTGCGGTCACTGCCTCGATCCTTCTCACACCCGCCGCAATTGAACTTTCCGATATAATTTTAAACAAGCCGATCCGTCCCGTGGAAGGAACGTGCGTCCCGCCGCATAATTCAATGGAGTAATTCTCATCAAAAACAATCACCCGCACCTTTTCTCCGTATTTCTCGCCGAACAGGGCCATGGCCCCCATCTTCTTTGCTTCTTCCAGGGCAATGTCCCTTCTTTCATCGCGGCGGATATCTTCCCTGATTTTCTGGTTTACCATTTGTTCAACCGCAAGGATTTCCTCCCTGCTTAGCTTGGCAAAATGGGAAAAGTCGAAACGGAGGATCTTTTCATTGACCAGGGAACCTTTCTGCTGTACATGGCTGCCCAGCACTTTACGGAGGGCGGCATGAAGCAGGTGGGTTGCCGAATGGTTATTTTCCGTCAGGCGCCGGCGGAGGTCATCGACCCGGCATTGGAAAATTGCCGCAGGATCGGCGGGAAGACTTTCGGAAAAATGTATGATCAGGTCGTTCTCTTTTCTCGTATCCTTGATCCTGATCTTTTCGTCGCCTGATTGCATATAACCGGTGTCTCCGGCCTGCCCCCCGCTCTCGGCATAAAAAGGTGTCCGGTCGAGGACGATCTGGAATTCTTTTTTATCCCTTGACTTGATTTCCCTGTACCGGGTTATCCGTGATTCCGACTCCAGGTTTTCATATCCGACGAACACCGCTTCCGCGTTATCATTGAGGATTACCCAATCACCTGTATCCGTCTTTGAGGCATTTTTAGACCGGATCTTCTGCTCATCCATTGCTTTGCTAAATCCGGACTCATCAACCAGCAGGCCGTTTTCCCTGGCGATAAGTGCAGTCAGGTCCACCGGGAAACCGAACGTGTCGTATAATTCAAATACCGTCCTGCCATCAATGATTTTCCGGTCACCTTTAAGCTGGGACCTGAGCTGGTCGAATCTTTTTAATCCGTTTTCAAGGGTGCGGAGAAAAGATGACTCTTCTTCAAGGATAACCTTGGAGATAAAATCTTTTTGCGCTATTACTTCGGGAAATACATCCTGGAATTGCAGGGCAACCACATCTGCCAGTCTATATATCACCGGCTTGTTGAATCCAAGGTAAGTAAATCCATACCGGACAGCCCTGCGCAATATTCTCCGGATCACATATCCTGCTTTCACATTGGACGGGAGTTGTCCGTCCGAAATGGCAAAGGCAATCGCCCGAATATGATCGGCGATTACCCGGGCCGCTATGTCCGTCTTCTCACCCTGCCCGTACCGGATACCCGATTCTTTTTCAATGGCATGGATTATCGGGGTGAAAACATCCGTATCGTAATTTGATAATTTGCCCTGGATCGCCATGGCGAGACGTTCAAAACCCATGCCCGTGTCAACATGTTTCTGCGGGAGCATGGTAAGCTTGCCGTCGGTGTTCCGGTTATATTGTATGAAAACGAGGTTCCAGATCTCGATAACCAACGGGTGTCCGGCGTTAACCAGGTTTTTTCCGGGATTATTTTTTATTTCCTTCTCTCCGCGCAGGTCCATATGGATCTCCGAGCAAGGACCACATGGGCCGGAGTCACCCATCTCCCAGAAATTATCTTTCTTTGAACCATAAATGATCCTGTCCTTACCTACGATTTTGCGCCAGATCTCAAACGCTTCATCGTCATTTTCGAGCCCTTCCTTTTCATCTCCCCCGAATACGGTCACATAGATCCGCGAGGCAGGCAGGCCATAACCTTCAGTCAGGAGCTCCCAGGCCCATTCGATGGCCTCCTTTTTAAAATAGTCACCAAATGACCAGTTCCCCAGCATTTCGAACAGGGTATGATGATAGGTATCGATCCCCACTTCTTCAAGGTCGTTATGTTTCCCCGATACCCTGAGGCATTTCTGTGTATTGGCAATCCGGGAGTGTAAAGAGGGACGATTCCCCAGGAATATGTCTTTAAATTGATTCATGCCCGCATTTGTGAACATCAGTGTAGGGTCATCCTTTATAACCAGCGGGGCGGACGGAGCAATAAAATGGCCTTTCGACCTGAAAAAATCCATAAATCTATTCCGTATCAGATTGGAATTCATTGAAAATTCATATTTAGACGGAAAATTGTTTTATTTCTAATTGTATATTGATATCTTGCAGCCGTAAAATTGAAATACAGTCTTTTTTTAACAATCTTTTATCAAGGTTAAATATTTTATTCCTCAAAATTATAGCAGAAATACATCAATAACAGGATGGCCAGAATAAAATACTATTACGATACCGAATCCTGTAAATATGAGCGAATAAAAGTTACCACCTGGGATATCATATTGAACCTCCTTGGTTTTTTCGCTCTTGCGTTCGTTGTGTCCGTCGTTATAGTGATCATATTCAGCGCTTATTTTGAATCCCCCAAGGAGACAATGCTGAAAAAGGAAAACGAGGAAATGAGATATTATTATTCCCTGGTTGAAGAGGAGTTAAGAAGCATGCAATCGATGATGTCTTCACTTCAGAAAAGGGACGATAATGTATATCGCGTGATCTTTGAAGCCGATCCTATTCCCCCCTCCATCCGGCAAGCCGGTACAGGAGGATCTGAGAAATATAAAGAAGTAATTGAAAAGAATCTGGTAAACCAGGACCTGATCATATCCACCCTTAACCGGGTCGACCAGCTTAAAAGGCAGATGTATATTCAAACCAAGTCCTATGATGAGATCCTTCAGCTCGCCAGAAATAAAACGAAACTCC
>DATDPY010000494.1:0-7599 GCA_035292565.1 Cyclobacteriaceae bacterium
CTGGAAGAACGAGTATAATCAATACAGACCCCATGATTCATTAAAAGGACTTACACCGGAACTCTATCTGATAAATTATAACAATGAAAACAATAATTAAATATCTTTGAATCACTGGCACTAAAAATGGGGAAGCTTACAATCTAAATATGAATTAACGTTAAAAATTTTGTTCATTTAGATTAAAATTTTTTTATATATGGTTACATTATCAAACAATTGTCGCCAACCGTTGGCGGGTAAGGCCTGTGCCGGGTGAAAGGTCAATATTTATAAATGGTAATCGAATATAACTAAAAGCCGTGACGGATTCAAAAAACGAGAGGTAGACATAGGCTTTATGCGTGTGTTGCACAGTTTTTATTTTTTTCTGATTGTCCGTCTTGCTTGTGCGATTGCGGGGGCTACATATAAAACTTGTAAAAATTGTTCTGCCAAACTCAAAATATCTTCAGCATCTTCTTTTACTACATCGTCTTTATTCGGGTGTGCAGCGTCATTACCAACCCACCGAACTACATCAGCCCATTCTTTAATGTCTTTTGTAATTATTCCATTTGTTTGTAGTTCTTCTATTTGATGCACCAAATCCTTTTTTGTCGCTCCTTTGTTTATGCAAGCGTTTTGCATTGCTCGTCTCGCCATAACCGAACAACCCCGAAACGCGTCTATACTGTAACAGAGTTTTGCTTCAAGAATATCTTGTCGCATTGGATTTGGAATTCGTGAGTCAGTCGGTGAAGGAAATGGTTTTGGGTAAATTTCTTGTCCGTTATTTTTAACTAAAACTGGTTTGTGACAGTAATTACAAATACCTATCCACCATTTGTCTCCGTGTCCAGTGTCCCACAATGCAGCAGTATGATATTTTGAGCCATATGACTCTTCATATTCTGCTGGTGCAGTTGAAACCGCTGTATGTCTTTGACAATGCGGGCAAAAAATTGATAGCGCCATAGTCGTTGTCGTTTAAAATTGCGTCCAACTTCTTAATATAATGAATAATTCTACCCAAATCAAAAAATTAGTTCATTGGCTTAATTCTTTATAATATCTATTTGCGAACATTAATATCAATCAAATGGTGACACAACCTTTTGTGAAATCGAATAATGTTCTTTTACACATTGCCTGCAGAAACCACAAATCAACAAATCTCCAAATCATAAAATCAAAAAATTTTACTTCCCGGCCCCTTCACAAACCTCCCCGGCATCGCCCCCGTATGCTCACCGTCTTTCAGGACCTGCACACCGTTGACGAAAACATGTTCCACACCCACGGAATATCGGTGTGGATCTTCGAAGGTGGCAAAATCCTGAACCCTCGACGGATCAAAAACGGCTATGTCTGCAAAATACCCAACCTTCAATTCCCCCCTGTTTTTTATTCGAAGGTTTGTGGCGGGGAGCTTCGTAAGTTTATGAACGGCGGATTGCAGGGTTAGCAATTTCTCATCCCCTACATATCTTCCAAGTACCCGGGCGAAGTTCCCGTATGCCCTGGGATGAACGTTGAATTCCAGGAACATGCCTTCGTTCGTGTACGAGCCTTCATCGGAACCGAAACTGACCCACGGGATGACGATCTGTTTCCGTATATTCTCCTCCGACATCAGGTAGTAGGCGCTGGGGATCTTAGAACTGTCCTGGTAAATAAGGTCCATCACGGTCTCTTCGGGACTTGCGCCCCTGATCGCCGCGACCTCCGACAGGGTTTTGCCCGTGAATTTTTTCAGCGAATCCTGCCGGAACTCATTTAAGAGGATCTGGTCCGGGCCGGCATGATAGTAGAAATTTTCCCATTCCGTGGAATTGACCACCATCATTTTCTTCAGACGCGACCGTGAGGCAGGGTCACGCAGGCGTTCCCACAGTTTTCCGAATCCTCCATCCTGCATCGACGGCGGGAAACATGCGGTTAGACCCGTTCCCGCAGCGGTATAGGTGTACATATCGGCGGTGATATCGAGGCCTTCCGCCCTGGCAGTCTCAATAACAGAAATAAGACTGTCGAGCTTGGGCCAGTTATCCTTTCCCGCAGCTTTTAGATGGTATATCTCGGCATGGATCTCAGCTTCCCGCGCAATCGTGATCAGTTCCTGCACTGCCTTAAACAATCCCGTGCCTTCACTGCGGATATGGGAAATGTAAGTCCCGCCGAACCGGGCGGCTTCGCGGCACAGGGCAATGAGTTCTTCAGTGCTTGCAAAAAAGTCCGGTGGATAGATTAACGATGTGCCGATGCCCAGGGCTCCTTCCTTCATCGCAATCTGCACAAGCACGCGCATGCTGTCGAGCTCTTCGGCTGTTGCCGGGCGGTCTTCCTCTCCCACTACATATGTCCGCACGGTCCCCGCTCCCAGGAAGGAAGCCACATTGGAGGATACTCCCTTTTTTTCGAGATGCGAAAGGTATTCCCCTAGCGTAGTCCAGGCAACATCAAACCGGATATTTCCCTGCCCCTGTTCCATCTGTTTTTTCATGGCAGGGTTCAGGGGACCCATGCTCGAGCCCTCCCCCATGACTTCAAGCGTAACACCCTGCCGGATATTGCTCTGCGACCTGCCGTCGGCAAGAAGGGATTCGGTGGCCCAGCTCAGCATGTTGATGAAACCCGGGCTGACAGCTAATCCGGTAGCGTCGACCTCGGTCTCTCCTTTTGCCTTCACCAGGTCACCGATGAATGCAAGGGTATCTGCATTAATACCGATATCTGAAATATACGGCTCTCCTCCGCTGCCGTCATAGATAATCCCGTTCCGGATGATGACCTGGTACTGCTGTGCCGGCTGGCAGGCGGTTGTCAGGATGAAGACTAAGCAATAAAATATTTTTGGTAATTTCATAATCGACCTGCTTTATACTCAACCGAAGAATAGGTATTCCTGATCTCATGGATTACAGTCTTCATATCTTCTCCCTCAAAGAACCAGATCTGACCGATGACTCTGACGGTTTCCCCTGGCGGGCAATCAGGCAATCGCGGGTCGGCATGCATGCAGGGGCAATTCAGGTTTCCCCAGGAATGCGAACCCCTCTCCCATGCCGTTATGATCCAGCGGTTTCCGCCTTCTGATCGGGTGGCGGCGTAAGGTGGATCGAAAACTTTGTTATCATTGGTGAGCTCGTCAAATTCTTCCGCTCCCTTGAACATGATGCAAATCTGCGTCTGAAGATCGGCAAAGACCGTGTCGTCAGTATCATTCCTTAACCATAATTCCATATTGACCATGTTTTTGCCCGGGTGCATTTCGGCGCCAATGGTCATTTTATTGGGAAGATGCCATTCGTTCCTCAATCCGCCATCCCGCAGGATCTGCCAGTCCGAATTTTTGATCTCGGTCTTGCTGCGGTCAAAAATTGTCGGTATATGCTTATGCCCAAGGAAGGCCAGTCCGTACTGCGATAGCACCGCTTCCGGCAAATCGAGGACAATATAATCGTCAGGGTCCCAGGGCAGGAAGATCCCCGCCTTCGTCCCCCTCATCGGGCTCAGCATGCCTTCCCGGAAATTAATCCTCGGGTGCCTGCCGCCGGGATACGGATTAATGATTGTCCATTCGATTCCCTTCATCGATGGGTTATCATCCATTCCGGATAATTTTTCGGATAGCTCCTTCTCAGCAAATCCGGTAACAGCAGCCATTTCATCCAGGGTATATCCGAACGATTTCATCACCGGCAGCCATCGCCCGGGGTCGTTTCTCGCCGCAATCATCTCATCGGGCAATTCCAGGGAATCATAAGGCTTCAGGTCATATCGCACCCTGGCCATCGGGTCGGCGGGCGGCGTTTCAGGCAAAAATTGTTCAAGGTCTTTCATGGCAATAACCTTGTAGTCATTGTCTTTAAGGTATTGCATATACTTTTTGAAATCCTCAGGCAGGGTGCTTACCCAGGGATGAGCCGGATCCGGAACGCCATGGAACTGCAACACGGCAATCTTCCCATTCTTCGCTTTTTTAACCGCCTTGATAAAATCACCCATCTTCATTTCGGGGTAACCGTCCCTGGTGGTCGGGATCAGGAGCCTGTGTTGCCGGTCCGGGTCGAAGGCCGGCCCGGGTTTTAATTCCCCGTACGCGACCTCCGGCTGCATCCCCCTCCTGGCAAATTTATACCCGAGGTCTTCAAGCACTTTCAGCGATTCGGGGCCGAAGGCATTTCCATTCCATGCATAGCTTACCGGCAAGGGAACGCCAACACGCATCAGGTCCCAGTTCACCATACCCAGCTCGCCTTCCAGTGCGGCCGATGCCCTGGGCTGGGCATAACTTACATGGTTCCAGGCATGGTTCCCGATCTCGAAGCCCATCTGATGGATTTCGCCGATCTCCTGCCAGGAAAGAAAATTTTCCCGGTCGTCCATCCATTCATAACAAACAAAAAATGTGGCCCCGAAGCCAAGCTCTTTCAAATTCGGCGCAACCAGGGTGCGATGTGATTTTACTGCGTCATCGAAGGTGAGCACAACGAGCTTATCCGGAATCCCCGGAGTTCTCTTTGAGGCATGGTCGTTTGAACAGCCGGAATTAAAGATTATAAAAACAAACAGAACAATTCTATAAAATTTATTCATAAACGTTACCATGCACGGGCGCAAAGACATAAAAGCGACGCAATAATATTTCATCTCCCATAATGAAATAAACACTTTCATCAAAAATGAGAAAAAAAGTGGAGTTTTAATCCTTCACTCTTCCATTTTGTAGAACAAAAGCGATATAAATCTTCACGGGATTTTGCCAGGGACCTAATTCCCGGACAAACAGGATCCCAGCTTAACTTTACAAAACATCAATTACTTCCCCGCCAGGCATCTCCTGATCGCGTAAGGAAAATAATTCGCCCAATCGGCCTCGCTATGCTTCCCGTCCGGGACCCTGTTATAATAATAATCAAGCCCATCCCGATATCCTTTCTTGCGGAGAGCCGAGATCATGAGGTCGATACCGGGCTGAAGTTCCGATTCCAATCCCACGCCTCCATTATATAGATAAAAGAACATATCCTTTCGCATGAATTCGGAACTTTCAACGGCTGAAACATAATCGATGCCCATGATCTTAAATGCCGGCGACATGCAGATGGCGAAAGAAAATACTTCAGGATATTCCCAGGCCAGCATAAAAGATATCAGGCCGCCTGCCGACGACCCGGCCACCAGGGTGTGGTCACGGTCGATCAAGGTCCGGTATCTGGAGTCAATCAGGGGCTTGAGTTTGGTTACCACGAAATGCATATATGCATCTCCCTTATCCCCTGGCGTATATTCCAGGCTTCGGTCAGGGGTATTATAAATACCGACCACGATCAGCGGATCAATGATCTTATTTCGTATCAGGCTGTCACAGGTTTCATCCACCCGCCAGTCGGTGCCGAAAGCGCTGGTGGCAGGGTCGAAAATATTCTGCCCGTCATGCATGTACAGAACCGGGTAACGCTGTTTATTTTTTTTCTTTTCGTAGCCGGGGGGCAGCCAGACGACGATATCCCTGGGCAATATCCCGCTCCCGGCCAGACTGTGGTGATACTTAACCGTTCCCGTCACCTGGCTCCTGATTTTCCGGGAAGGGTCCCTGTTCAGCCAGTAAAGAATATTATGTTCCACAACCGTATCGCCGGCGACTTCGAGAATGAAATTCGGCAACGGGCCGCCGGTATCACCAGCGGCCTCCGTGTTCCATGATCCCCGGGTAAATTTATATTCCACAATACCCGGCTCATCGAGCATGATCTTCTTGCTCCAGCGGTGGTTTCCCAGAGGCTGCATGATGATCCTGGATGGATCCCAGTTGCCAAGATCAGAAATGCTTCCGGTGATATACACGTTGCTGTAATCAGGCAGGTCGGGGGAATAGAGCAGAAAGGTAACTGTTATTGGCGATCGACCGATTATTTTCTGGGCGAACGAAAAATTATAAACGGAAAAACTTGTACTAATTAAGAATAAGATTCCCTTCATGAAAAATAATTTCAGCATGAAGGTAAATTAATAATTTTTATTCACTTTGCCACTTCGGGAACTCAGGAAAAAAGGTCGGTGGTCAAAAGCTGGAAGTCGGAAGTAGGAGGTCGGAGGTCTGATCATTTCGTTAGATGAAGTGATATCATCTTTGAAACGAAATATTTGGGCCTAAGATCGGAAGGTGGAGGCCAGAGGTCGGAAGCCGGAAGTCGGAAGTCAGATCATTTCGTTAAATGAAGGAATGCCAACATTGAATCAGCAACAATGCCTACAAAATCTTAGATTTTAGTCAATGATTAGTGAAATTCGACACACGCACATTGCGGGAGGTTATTCGTGAAATAAAACACCGGCAGAGCACAATCCCACCAGGTAATTCAAACATCACACCAAACATTCGTGAATTCGTGGAAATAAATATAATCCACCAATAACAAGGGATTTCATTTACTTAATTGAATGCTTGAAATGTGCAATTTTCGATGTGCGATTTTCGATGTTCAATTCGTTAAAAGTGATCCCATCTTGAAATGATACGATCAGACTTCCGACATCCTACTTCATACATCCTACTTCCACCCCCCACCTTTCAGCTTATAACCGGCGTATTCAGCCTCGCAATCGAAGCAGAAATTTCCTTCTGCGTCAACTCATGCCTCACGATCTTTCCGGCGAAATAATCTTCGTAGGCCTTCATATCAAAATGGCCGTGACCGCAGAGGTTGAGAAGGATGGTTTTCTTTTTCCCTTCTTCCTTGCATTTATTCGCTTCGGCAATGGCAGCAGCAATACCATGATTGGCTTCCGGAGCAGGAATAATTCCTTCCGTCTTGGCAAACAACACTCCGGCTTCGAAGATCTCGACATTGTCCTTGGCAACGGCTTCGATCAGTTTGTCATTCAATAGCTGGCTGACAATAACACCGGCGCCGTGATATCGCAATCCGCCGGCATGGATCGGTTCGGGTATGAATTCGTGGCCAAGCGTATACATGGGAAGAAGCGGCGTCATTCCGATCGTATCCCCGAAATCATACCGGAATACGCCCCTGGTCAGTTTTGGACAGGACGACGGCTCGACGGCTATACAGCGGATCTTTTTTCCTTTTTCAAAATTGAGTCGGAGGAAGGGCAGTGAAATCCCGCAAAAGTTGGACCCCCCGCCAAAAGGCGCAATGACGATATCCGGCATTTCCCCGGCCTTCTCCATCTGTGTTACGGCCTCCTGTCCGACAACGGTCTGGTGCAGGATCACATGATTCAGGACGCTCCCCAGTGCATATTTGGTATCATCCCTGGAGGCGGCCATTTCCATGGCTTCGGAGATCGCGATCCCAAGTGATCCCGGTGAGTTCGGATCCTGCTCCCTGATCTTCCGGCCGGCTGCGGTCCTGTTAGTTGGTGAAGAATATACATTTGCCCCCCATGCGTTCATCATTGTTTTCCGGTGAGGTTTCTGCTCATAGGAAATCCTGACCATATATACATCGCATTCTATTCCGAAAAGCTGGCAGCCAAAAGCCAGGGCGCTGCCCCACTGACCGGCGCCCGTTTCTGTAGTGATCTTTTTCACCCCTTCCTTTTTATTGTAATATGCCTGGGCAACCGCAGTATTCGGTTTGTGAGACC
>DATDPY010000495.1:0-16420 GCA_035292565.1 Cyclobacteriaceae bacterium
CTTTCTCCGCTTTCTGAAGCAATAGGATGGCCTTTTGTTCATAACTGTTTGCCTTCGTCCTGAGATCCTCTGCATCCTTTCTGGATTTGATCGATATGGCTTTTACTTCGGCATAGGACTTCAGGCTTTCATCGAGGTCGGCCCGCAGATCACGAATACCCTGTTCCGTGAGTTTGATAGGGTCTTCAAGTTTATCGACAAGGGAATGAGCTTCCGCTTCACCCATTTTGAAAATTCTTCTAAATAAACTCATGATTTTTATTTTTAATTTTTCGACATCTTAATCAGTTCTTCTGAATATTCGCTCATCAATAAGCTGAGAGAATTTAGCGATCCGGCAAGTTCATTCAGGTCGAGGTTTTCCAGCTCAAGTGTGTCCCTGAACAGGAGGTTCTTGCCGGATTTATCGAGAACAAATCCGCCGTGAATGATATCCCGGTTCTTGATCAGGAGATTTTTGAGCGTCTCAGCCGATGGTTTTGCAATCTCGCATATGAACTGCTCCATGACCAGGATCGGGTCAGTGCAGCCGATCATCAGATTTTTTATGCCCGCATCCTCTTTTTCGACTACAAATACCCCCTCTGCCGGATTTTGTCTGACGATCATGTAATCAAGATCCTGGAGGTATTCACGCACTTTGGCAAAATTGGCGTCCATTATTTTAAAAAATTTAGGTGGCATTATACTTTCTAAAATTAACAAATTAAATGGCATAAATGATAAATTAGGGTCCTAAATTGTGATCAGTTACAAAAATAAATAGCCATGTCATACCAGGCTTCGGAAAACAGGTATCAGTTGAGCCCCTACAAACGATGCGGGAAAAGCGGAATCCAGCTTCCTCTGGTCTCGCTCGGCTTATGGCATAATTTCGGGGGAGTCGATGTATTTGAGAACAGCAGGAAAATCGTGCTCACAGCCTTCGACCAGGGCATCACGCATTTCGACCTCGCGAATAATTACGGTCCTCCTCCTGGATCAGCGGAAGAAAATTTCGGGAAAATACTCCGACATGACCTGCTGCCTTACCGCGACGAACTGATCATTTCCTCCAAAGCCGGATACCTGATGTGGCCCGGTCCATACGGTGAATGGGGTTCCAAAAAATATCTTGTCGCCAGCCTCGATCAAAGCCTTAAAAGGATGGGACTCGATTATGTGGATATATTTTATTCCCACCGGCCAGATCCTGATACGCCTTTTGAGGAGACAATGCATGCATTGGAATTGATTGTCAGGCAGGGAAAAGCACTGTATGTCGGGCTTTCGAATTATGATGCCAGGCAAACGGCCGAAGCCGTAGCCATCCTTGAGTCATTAAATATACGATGCCTGATACACCAGCCCAAGTATTCGATGTTCGTGAGGTGGGTTGAAGAAGGCTTGCTCGATGTACTTGAAAAGAAGGGAATCGGCTGCATCCCGTTTTCCCCTCTCGCCCAAGGCTTGCTTACCAATCGATACCTGGACGGTATTCCCTCAGATTCCAGGGCAGGAAAGCCGCATGGATTTTTGAAAAGCAAGGAAATCACACCCGAAATAATAGAAAAAATAAAAAGACTGAATGTTATCGCATTAAAAAGAAAACAAAGTCTCGCCCAGATGGCGCTGGCATGGCTATTAAAAGATCCACGCATTACCTCCGTTCTGATCGGGGCAAGCACTGTTGAACAACTCCTGGATAACCTGAAATGTGTCGAGAATATTGTATTTTCCAAACAGGAGATTCAGGAAATCGAATCAGTTTTAGGGAAATAAACTATAATTTTTATTGCGCATTGGAATTATCTGAGTTGAGAAGCATTTTCCCCGGATTCACCCTGGAATTTTATAAAACGCTTTTAAAAACATGCAAGGTGGTTGCTTTTCCACCTGATCAGGTTATTCTCAGGGAAGGATCTTATGTCAATGTTATTCCTTTGGTGCTCAAAGGTCTTCTGAAAGTTACCAGGAAGGAGGAGGACAAGGAGATTCTCCTTTACTATATCGGTCCGGGACAAAGCTGCATCATGTCATTTTCTGCCTGTATTTCCAATACACAAAGTAAAATATTTGCAATTACTGAGGAGGATTCGGAATTATTGCTCATTCCCTCCGGCGAATTGGCGGCATTGATGAAGAAATATCCATTACTGAGTAATTATTTTTTCTCTTTATACCATGATCGATATGAAAACCTGATCAAATCCATCGATTTGCTTGTCTTTAAAAACTTCGATGAACGGTTGTTGCTTTATCTTAAAGAAAAAAGCAGGATAACCGGAAATCCTGTTATCCAAACTACCCACCAGGAAATCGCAAACGATATGGGGACCCTGCGTGAAGTTGCGTCAAGAACGCTGAAAAAACTTGAGAAGGACAACAAGATCAGCCTCACGAGGAATGAAATAATAATTTTATGACTCGGTAACAAATGTTACTGACAGGCATATTCGAGGTGTTGTAATTTTGATAAAAATTAAAACAATACCAATATGAAAAAGAATATAGGTATAATCGACAGGATCATCAGGGTTGTGTTGGCGGTATTTTTTGTTGTGCTCTATTTTTCCGGGATTGTAATGGGGGTTTGGGGAGTCATATTGCTTGTGCTGGCCGGGGTATTTATCCTGACCAGCGTAATTAGCTGGTGCCTGCTGTACCTGCCGTTCGGGATCAGGACCTATAAGCCTGTTGAAACGAAAAGCAATCAATAACTCGTTGCTTGGTACTGGTTCCTGGTTAGTTAGGAGCTATCGAGGAATTCGAAAATGCCGACTGCTTATTTCTGACTTCCAACATTCATTGTTGAAGCAAGTTCCAGGTAGCAGGTTTCAGGTTCTTTCCGTATCTCAATTTTTGACGATTTGCTGCGACGAGATTCCTCGACTCGAAATGTTATACTCAAACGGATGGACCTCGTTGAAATCCGGGTTATAAAAGGATTCGCTTTCCAGTTCCTGGACCCATCCCCTGTAAAATCCAAGCCGGTCGAATTCATCAACGACCTCGCGGTATTCATCAGGGGAGATGGTCCTGCCCAGTTGGGGGTGATCCATGACTTCCGGGATCGGATGGTATTGCGACATCAGGGAAATATGGACCGAAGGAGATAATTCTTCGGAAATGATCCTCAGGCAGGCTTTGCTATTCTCTACATAGCCAGGCAGGATCAGGTGCCTGATGATCATTCCGAACTCGATGGTATCTTCATGGTTGAGTATGATCGAGGACCCTTTTTGACGATACATTTCCTTCAGCGCCAGGATTGCCCTTCGCGGATAATCCTCCACATCGGAAAGGGTCTTTCCCAATTCAGGATCGGCATATTTAAAATCAGGCAGATAAACATCGATAATTCCTTCAAGAGACCTCAGCGTTTTCACATGATCGTATGCGCTGGTGTTCCAGACATAAACGGGTTTTCTGCCGGTATTGTTAATCATGGAAATAATATCCTTTACCTGGTCCACCATATGCGATGGGGAAACAAAGCCTATAGAATTTATACCCTTGTCAAGGATGGCAGTGATTCTCGTGAATACCTCTTCGCGCGACATTTTACTTCGTTCCGCATCATTCCTGCTGATCTGGATGTTCTGGCAATAAATGCATTGAAGATTGCAATGCGAAAAAAAGATATTGCAAATCCCCTTATCGCCTGAGATGACGGGTTCCTCGCCTTTATGGATACAAATGGATGCAATATCAAAACTATTGCTGCTGTTGCAGTAACCATAGTCGCTGCCTTCGCGGGCGGCGCCGCAGAACCGGGGGCAGTTAACGCAAAGTTTGCTATGACGGATTTCGGTTTTGATTTTATCGATTATTTAATAAAATTATCTAAGATTTTGTGGCAATTAGCGAAACATGGAGATTTTTTTCCCACAGGTTTCGCAGATTAGCGCAGATAAAGAAAACACAAATGTATTCTAAATTCTCTTGATTAACACTGGCAAAAAATGAGCATAGAAAATAAAATCGCCCTGATCACCGGGGCAAGCGGGGCCGTTGGAAAGGCTATTGCGAGGGGCATTGCATTAAATCGCGAATTTAAGGTAGTTATGCTTTGCCGGGATGAATCCAGGGCCCGCGTGGATGCCGAACATATCAGGAAATCCACGGGGAACGAAAATGTTATGTATGTGATCGCCGATGTTTCAAGAAAGGAGGAGATCTTCCGCCTAGCCGGTTCCTGGAACGGGCCCCTTCATGTGCTGGTGAACAATGCGGCCGTTACGCCACGGTCCAGGCAGACCACATTGGAAGGCATCGAAATGCAATGGGCAACCAATGTACTTGGCTATTTCTGGATGATTACGGCATTTACGGAAATATTAAAAAAATCGGCGCCTTCCAGAATCGTGAACGTTGCAAGCTATTGGGCAGGCGGGCTCGATATGGAAGACCCTGAGTTTAAGCAGAGAAGGTACAATAATGATTCCGCGTACCGCCAGACGAAACAGGCCGACAGGATGCTGACGGTTGCATTTGCTGAAAAACTAAAATCATTTAATATCACGGTAAACTCATGCCATCCGGGGGATGTGAATTCCAAACTAAGCAATAACCTCGGTTTCGGGGGATCGGAATCGCCTGAAAAGGGAGCAGCCACTCCGGTTTGGCTTGCCACTTCGGATGTTGTCGAAACGGTTACCGGAAAATATTTTGAATTCCTGAAGCAGTCTCATTGTGAATTCGGCGGAAACCGGAAGGAGATTGAGAGGCTGTTTGAGATATGCGAGCAATATTGAATTATCGGATCGCCTGGCATTTGACACGGGGCAGTTGGCAATTTCCGATATCATCAAGAACTCCGATGAAACCTGGAACCAGAAACCCGGAACCAGAAACGAGCCACAAGTAACCAACAACCGGAAGGATCAATCATGCCCCAATACATTTCCATTCCCAGCCGAATTTATACGTATAAAAATTTTTCATGGCCGAAAGATCATCTACGCCGATGGTGATAAAATGCAGTTGTTGTTTCATATGTTGTGGAATTTGATTTATCCAGTCGCTCTTCTTTTGAATAGGACTATATATACTTTAGGGTAAGCCAAAATAATGATTATGAATGCCAGGTTCATCCATGCAAACCAGTTCCCGGTCCTGCTGTAAAATGTATGCCCGGGCCCGGGAAAAATATACCCCTCAAGCAATGCGTCCGGTTTACCTGTGGTTGAAGTCTCGGCAATGACTTTTCCCCTGAAATCAATGATCGATAGATAACCCTGCTGGGCGCATCGGACAAGTGAAAACCCATTTTCCACGGCACGCATCACTGCCATTCTGGAATGCAGCCACGCGTCGACGGTAAAATCCCAGGCCGGAACGAACATGATCCTGGCCCCCGCCCTGCTGTATTTGTTTGACCACCGGGGGAAATCCATATCCTTGCAGATCTGGATGCCCGATTTGATATCATTTAATTCGAACAGGCCGGGCGTACTTCCCCGAATGTAACCCCGCTCCGCTCCCGGAATAAAATACCGTTTATCATAATCGCAGAGAATCGTCCCCTGCGGAGAAACCACCAACGCCAGGTTGCGGTCACCTTCCTCACGTGAAACGTTCAGGCCTGCCACCAGGTATACCCTGTTTTTTTTCGCTGACTGTTTGAGGAGGCCTGTAATCTCTTTGGTATATTCAGAAGTAACTCCAATTAACTTTTCAGGCAATACAATAATTTCCGCGCCCTCATAAGCAAGCAAGTCGATCCGTTTCTGATAGGCTCTGATGACTGCAATGGCTTTATCCTTTTCTTTTGTGGCAAAGTAACGGGTGGAGGTATCGGAGGCCGCCAGCCCCGTGTGGATGGTCCTTTCATGGGCATATTGATGCAATCTGATAAAGCCGAAATAGAAAATAATGAAGAAAAGAACCATGGGAATAAATGCGATCTTGAGTGATTCAAATACATTATCCCTGCAATGCCAGACCATCACAGCAGATGCCGGCACAAAGAGGAGAAAAAAAATCAGTCCCCAGAGCCCGGTCACCGAGGCAAGCTGCAAGAAAGGCAGGAAATCTGATTGGGTATATGCGATGCTGAATGCTGTACCATGCGGCGATACCAGCGATAATAGAAATTCCCAGGATGTCCAGGCTGAAGCGAAAAATATAGCAGGAATGATATTGTTATATTTTCTTGACGCGTAGCGGAAGCCTGCAATGGTCAATGCAAAAACGGAACTGACGAGGATAAAATAAATAATGATGACCAATAAAGGTGTGACTTTGACCAGGTACGGCACAAGGTTAAGGTTTCCGATAAAGTATGCGATAAATGCACAAACAATTGTGAAGGGGCGTGAACCATTAATCGAATACACCAGAACAGGAACAGGGGCAATCCAAACCATGGGCCTGATCCCTTCCACACCGGTAGAAAAAAAATACAACACGCCGGACAACAGGGCACAGAGGAAGAAAACGACAATCTTCAGAATTTTTTGTCTATCCGGCATTCGAAATCAATATTTCTTAGAATTTTAAATCAGGATGCTTTTACGCCTCCGAATAAGGCAAGTTCGAATATTTTAAAGAAACAATCGACATGTATGAAGCCGATCTCGCGGAGCCAATTGCATTGATCTTCAACGGGAGCAAGTTTATTCAGGATTTTATCATCCCGGCCATGGTACCAGGAATAAACCTGCTCACGTGTTTTGGTTGATTTCTGAAATTCATAAATGGAATCAATAAACAAATCATCATGAACTTTTTCGATCGTAAGTGTCGGCGAAGAAACGTGCTCCAGGTTTAAAAAAAACCCGCCTGTATTTAATAAGGAATGTATTTGGGAATATAATTTTTTCTTGCCGGGATCTTCAAGATGGTGGATCGAGAACCCCGAGAGGATCAAATCAAACGGCTGATCATTTTCAACTTTTTTAGTCCAGCCCTCATGGCTGTAATCCTCCTGAACGATATTTGATTTATTATTTACTTTTTTCTGCAATTCGGAGATCATCGGTTCAGAATAATCGAGATAAACACCATATGCTTCCGGATAGAGTATTTGTATATACCTGCCGAGGATACCGTCGCCACAGCCGAGATCTAGGAAAGTTCTTACTTCCGGACAGAATTCCTTTACCAGTCTGCCGATCACATCCAATTGGGCGGATGCCAGTGGAATTGCGCCCCTGACTCCGGTAAGAAAATTTTCGACAAGTTCATCGTCTCGCCAGTCTTTCATCACGGTGATTTTTTAAAGGTTCAAATGCTTCAAACCTTAAATATAATTATTACTAAGAGCATTAAACTGAGGGGAACGCGTAATAAAATCTCAAAAATCGCATCACAAACCCAAATTCCAAAGTCTTTATTCCACAACTATTGATCGATACTTTTTCATTGATTATCATATTATTTCTTCACTGACCGGCTTCCCATTCCTGCTTATTGAAGTCAGTGTTGTTCGTCAGGATTAATCGCGCTTAGTGAATTAATAAGTCCTCCTTATAACGGAATTCACATTGTATGCCGGATTGCCGCTTAAAGGGGGTGAGGGGGTTGTGTCTTTCATATAAATTTGGAATTTCAATCAGTGGTTTGAACAGGAAAACACAATCACCTTTAATTCCCCCTTTGATACGGATTGTTCTTTTTAATGGATTTTGTTTCAGGGGGATTTTATCCTGCACCACCAGCGGTTATTTCATTAAATGGACCCTGATTCCCATTAAGAGAGGTTGTGAAGTGTGATTGGAATTTGGAATATATTTAAGATTTAGTGCATTTACTCCGATCTGAGAGAATTCACCGGATTCGCAAGTGACGCTTTCAATGATTGGAACCCGACCGTAAGAAGTGCGATTACCAGAATGCCGAAAGCTGTCACAATAAATACATTACTGCCGATGGTTGTGTGGAATTTGTACATCGAAAGGAATTTTCCCATGAGAAACCAGGCAACCGGGCAGCCAATGACTAATGCGATGAGTATCAGCCAGGCAAAATCCCTGCAAAGCATGACCACAAGCCTGGAAACCGAAGCCCCGAAAACTTTTCTGATGCCGATTTCCCTTGCTCTGCGTTCAACCGTGAAGGAGGCAAGTCCGAACAGGCCAAGACAGGCGATGAAAATGGCGATCCCCGTAAAATAATCTGCCAGCCTGGCAACGGTCATTTCCATATTATACAATTCCTCATAAGATTTATCCAGGAAATGATACTCGAAGGGAAATTCAGGGTCATATTTCCTGTTCAGGGTTTCGAGATAGGCAATGGCTTCTTTTGTTTTCCCGGGTTCGACCTTTATAAACGTTGCCCAGGTATTTTTCGGGTTCAGTAAAAATATCAGGGGTTCGATGGGGTTATAGAGGGAGTTGCTGTGGAAATCTTTGACAAGCCCGATGATTTGTCCTTTGAAACCCCACATTTCGAGGCTCTGCCCGACCGGATCCTCCATTCCCATCCTCCTGGCCGCCTCTTCATTGACTATGCAATTGACACTGTCGGAAACAAATTCACGTGAAAAAAACCTCCCATCCTTTAACTCGAAACCGAGTGTGGCGATAAAATCATAATCTGTCTGGTAAATCTGGAACAAGATATTGTCATCCTCACTCTTTCCTTCCCACGAAGGATCGGAAGTGCTGTTCCCTACCTGGAAAGGCATGTTGTTGGCTTTGCCGATGCCCGCAAAATAGGACTGCTCCAGAATTTCATTCCTGTATGCGTCGAAATTTTTCCGGATTCCCTCATGCTCCCAGAAGTAGATGATATTTTCCTTGTCATACCCCAGGTCCTTGGTTTGGAGGTAAATGATTTGCTTATAAATTATAAGCGCACTGGCAATTAGAATGATCGACAACGAGAATTGGATCACCACCAGGATACGCCGGAGTCCGGTGCCTCTGAGCCCGGACCTGGACTGATTTTTCAGGATCGAGGCAGGTTTGAAAGACGAAAGGAATAAAGCGGGATAACTGCCTGACAGTACGGCGGTTATAATTAAAATGGCCAGCAGCCCCAGCCAATAACGGAAATCTGAGAAATCGAGCGATACCTTTTTGAAGGTAAGGTCGTTGAATAATGGAAGGAGGAGACGGATCAGGAGCACCGATATGGCCATGGCCAGGAATGTGATCAGAAATGATTCTCCCATAAACTGTTTCACCAGGGACGACGTTGACGCGCCGATCACTTTTCTTACCCCCACCTCACGCGTCCTTACCGCCGACCGTGCCGTTGTTAGGTTCATGAAATTGATGCAGGCGATTACCAGGATGAAAAGAGCTATAAAACCAAAGGCTATTACCACCGTAATCCTTCCCCCTGCCAGTTTACCATCAATGAAACTGGAATAAAGGCGCAGGTCTTTGTAGGGATGAAGGAAAAGAGTGACGACAGAACCTTCATTTTTCGTCTTGATGTAATCGGCAATTTTATTATTGAGCTGCCGGTAATCAGCCCCGGGCTTTAGCTTCACGAAAGTCATAATCCCGTTATTGCCCCATTGTTCAAGCCAGGGATTATCCTTTTCATAAAGCGTAAATGGTGCCACATATTCAAACTGCAGGGATGAATTGGAGGGAAGGTCGTTGAATACGGCGGTAACTTTAAGATCATTCCGGTTCCTGAACCTTACCATTTTCCCCAGGGCGCTTTCACTCCCAAAAAGTTTACCTGCAAGGGATGAACTCAGCACCAGGCTCGAGACATCCGGAAGCGGATTGGAAGGGTCACCTTCCTTCCACTGAAAGGTCAACATTTTGAATAAGGTTGAATCGGCATACCTTCCTTCCCCGTAGAAAGAATTTTCCCTGTAGGCGAAAAGGTCACGCCCGCCCCAGTTGCACCTGAATGCAGTTTCCACCTCGGGGTATTCGCTCACTATGGTGTTGGCCAGTGGGCCTGGCGTAGCGGCAAAAGTGTATATCTTATCTGCAGAATAGGTCTGGTTCTCGAATACCTCGTACAGACGATCAATGTCCGTATTGAACCTGTCGTAAGTCACTTCATCCTGGATCCAAATCAGGATTAGCATTGAAGTGCTTAGCCCGACAGTCAGGCCGAGGAGATTGATGATTGAAAATCCCTTATGGCGGACAAGGTTGCGGATTGCCGTGATCAGATAATTTCGGAACATGGGATGATTTTAATATTGTGGTATATATCATTTAGGCATGAAATAAAACAGAAGTACTTATCCAATAATTGTAACAGATTGTTATTGTGAAAAGACAGCATTTCCATTTAAATTATACCTGAATTTGTCTAAAAGGTTACCCATCCGATCGATTATTAATTTAGTTGATTCGTTTATTTGATTATTCGTTTATCTGATAATGGTATTCAACCTCCCCTGCTAACTGGCTCCCTGCCTGCCGCCAAATGGCCAGCGCCGGGCAGGCCGGAAAATTTTTTAACCGCCCCCCTGCAAGCTGGCTCCTCGCTAAAATTTTTCACAGAAAAATTTTTTAACGCTCGGCCCCTTCTCCGCTTCTCCATCTCTCAGCTTCTCCCCCTTTTCCCGATTATTCAATTCTTCATAATGTCTCATGGTTAATTATTAATGTACTATTGAATATGATAATTCATTCATTTCTTAGCGAATCCACCGGGTTTGCCAGAGAAGCCTTTACAGAATGGTAACCCACCGTCAGGAATGATACCAGGGTTACCAGCATCCCGGAAAAACCAAACACCCAGAAGGGAACCTTCATATGGTATGTGAAGCTGACAAGCCAGCGCTCGGCCGCAAACCACGATACCGGGGCAGCAATAATGAAGGCGAATACCACCAGCACGATAAATTCTTTCGATACCAGGAAGGCAATATTCTCTGCCGTTGCGCCGAGGGCCTTGCGGATCCCGATCTCCCGGGTGCGTTGTATTGTGGTTATCGCCGCCAGACCGAAAAGACCCAGACATGCCAGTAATATGGCAATGGTTGAAAAGGCTCCGAATATTCCGGCAGCCCTTTCTTCCGATTTATACATGCTTTCATAGTCTTCGTCAAGGAAATGAAATTCAAACGGCCTTGCGGGCACTCTTTCCTTCCAGGTCTTTTCCAAAGTTGCAAGTGCCGCGGGAATATCGGAGCCATTGAACTTTACATACATGACGCGGAGAAAATTATCATTGAGGAAGATTACCAGAGGCATGACCGGTTCATGTAGGGAGGCTATGTGAAAATCCCTGACAACTGCCTTTATAACTCCGGGCATCCCGCAGGTTACCTGTCGTCCGATCGCCTCTTCCGGGGTCCACCCTATATTCCTGACCGCTGTTTCGTTCAGGATGTAACTGCGAAGGTAATTCTCAGAATTACTGCTTTCTTTTAATTCCCTTAAATCGGCTTCGGTAAAATCAGAGCCGGCAACGATGCCGACGCCCAATGTGTTCAGGAAATCCAGGTCGACGGGAATTGCCCTGGTTGTGATTTGTTTCTCACCTGCTTCGCCTGCATATTGCAGGGAATTCGTCCAGTTTATGACTGTTGGAGATACATATCCGGCGCTTACGTTTTGGATTCGCGGGTCCTGTTTCAGGGCCAGCTTAAGGTTAGCATATAATGGCCTGACCTGGTTGTCGAGCGGAAGGTATGCAACATAATCTTTGTCATAACCCAGGTTCTTGTTCCGGATAAACTTCCGCTGCTGCTGGATGACAAGCGTTGTGATGATCAGAATGATGGAAATGAAGAACTGGAATAGGATCAGATACCTTTTCACATTGCCGCCGGTCCCTGAATAATGAAAACCGGATTTAAGCATCTGAGCCAGGCCAGTCTTGGCAATGATAAAAGCGGGATATGCCCCTGAAACCAAACTTAAAGCGATACTTATTATTACCAGCAGAATAAATATCCAGGGCTGCATTAAAGAACTAATATCAAATGCGGATCCTGACAGGTTATTAAACAGGGGGAGCAAAATGCCGGCAATCACCCATGAAGCAATAGCGGCAGTAAATGTAATGAGGACTGTTTCTCCGAGAAAATGCCTGAATAACAGAGGCCTGGTAGCGCCAAGTATTTTCCGAATACCGATCTCGGTCTTCGCTTCCGATGAAACTGCTATCGACATATTGGAATAATTTATCGTTGCAATGGCAAGGATAAGTATGGCGATAATGATCAGGATATATACGTAGGCGTTGTTGCCGTTTGGGTCGAGCCCGCCAAGTTTTGAATAAAGATGCACACGGGTGAACGGCTCAAGGTGGTAAATCTGGTAATCACTTCCTGTAAGCCCGAGTTCCTCTTTGGATAGGTTCCGCATATAGTCAACAATCTGATCTTCAGTTCTCTTAATTTCGGATTTATTGTCCAGTAACAGGTAGGTGATATAATTCGCCGTCCACCAGTCCTCGCTTTTCGACTGCCATAGATTGCTGAAGGGAATAAGAAAATCGAAACTGATCTGTGAATTGTTCGGAATATCCGCGAGGATACCGCTTACCATATAGGTTTGATCTCCGCCGATCACCATGAGTTTGCCGATCGGCTCTTCATTTCCAAAATATTTTCCCGCCATGGTTTTTGTAAGGATTATTTTTCCGGGACCGTCCATGGCGGTTTTGATATCACCGGCGATCAGGGGAAAAGAAAATATATTTAATATCGAAGAATCTGCGAACAGCACATTGCTCTCGTCAAATATTTTATCGTTGTAGGCGATCACTCGCGAAAACCTGATCAGCCTGGCAAAAGAAACCACCGAGGGGAAAGTCCTTTGGAACTGTGGTCCGGGTTTGGTTCCGGTAAGTGCGATATTATTTGCTTTCCCATCGACGGAATATTCCATGGTAAGCCTGACGATTCGATCGGCCTTCTCATGAAACCTGTCGAAGCTGAATTCATTTTGAACATAGGCGGCGATAAGAATAACGCAGGTAATACCGGTTACAAGGCTAAGCATCCTGACCATTGAGGCGGTCTTATTCCTGGCCAATTTGCGGAATATGAGTGGCAGAGAATTCCAGTACATGTTGTTGTGAGTTAAAAAACGAGAAAACGGTCATTCTCGCTAATGATGTCCTTATCTCAAAAATAGTTGCATGATTTAGACAGATAATTCTTTATTTATTGGATGTTGAATAGCTTCTGCCGGTTACAGATTTTGACCGACAATCATTTTATATCTATTCACTCCTCAATGAATCTACCGGGTTTGTGAGGGCCGCTTTTATCGATTCAAGACTTACAGTTAACAGAGCAATTGCCAGAGTGGCTGATGCGGCTGAAACATACATCCAGAAATTCATTTCAATATGATAGGCAAAGTTGGAAAGCCAGCGGGACATAATCAGCCACGATACCGGGACCGAGACCGCGATTCCCAACGCCGCAAGTTTAATGTAATCCAGTGAAAGGAGATTAGCCAGTTGGATTACTCCGGCTCCGAGAACTTTCCTGATCCCGATTTCCTTGGTCCTCATACGGGCCATATAGGCCGATAATCCAAATAATCCGAGGCATGCGAGAAAAATGGTAACGCCTGTGAAGCTGGCAAAAAGCGCCTGGAACCGGACCTCATCGGAATAGAGTATGCCCACCCGGTCATCCATAAAGCTGAATTCGAATGGACGTTCGGGAACCATTTTGCCCCAGGATTCCCTGATTTGATTTATGACAGAAACAAGATTTTGTCCCCCGATTGATAGGTATAAAGTACTTATCCTTGGCTGGTATAGGAAAAAGCCGAATGGTTTGATGGGGTCGCGGAAAGAAGTAAAATGAAAATCTTCAATGATACCAACAACAGTATAGAAAACCGGGCTATCACCGCCTTCGGTGATCCGGCTCCCAATCATGGGTTCATTCAGCCCCAATTGCTTTGCGGCTGTTTCATTGATAATAACCGCAAGGCTGTCAGCTCCGTTGGAAGGAGAAAAATTCCTTCCAACGGTAAAATTCACCTTCATTACTTCCAGGAAATTGTAATCGGTACATAGAAAATTCAGGAGAAGGGAGTTTTCACTTCCCTCCGCCTGTACACTGGTTGTCCAGTTCTGTCCCCCGATCACACCATCGGCACCACCTGCATTTTCAACTCCGCTGATTCCCCTGAATTCATTCAGTGTTGACTCCAGATTATTAAGTCCGCCTGCATTCTCTACCAGCATGATATTTTCCTTGCTGAATCCGAGCTTTTTATTCCTGATGAATTTTACCTGGGCGGATATAATAAAAATTCCCAGGACCAGTGAGGTGGAAATAACAAACTGGAATGTCACCAATCCTTTTCTCAACGAAACGTCCCCGGTATGACCCGTAAATCCGCTTTTCAATGCCTTTATGGGATGAAAACCGGAGATATAAAAAGCAGGATAAATTCCTGCGATGAATCCGGTCAGCAGCCCTGCCCCGAAAAGCCCGGCCAGGATCATCCTGTTTCTGGGGTCAAGTATGCTTAAACCTGAATTGAAAATATTATTAAAAGCAGGTAACAGGGAACCCGCCAGGATAATGGCAATGACTGTTGCGATCAGGGAAAGAAAGATCGATTCAATAAGGAATTGCCTGACCAGACTGATACGGAGCGCACCCGTTACTTTCCTCACCCCGACTTCCCGTGCCCGGCTGGCAGATTGGGCAGTGACGAGGTTTATATAGTTTATAGCAGATAGCACAAGGATAAATATGGCGATGACAAACAGTATCCTGACATAATCATAATCACCATTTGCAGCCAATTCCCATTTTAGATAGGATTTTAGGTGTATATCGGCCAGCTCCTGTATATAACATTCGTTTTTGCTTTGCTCGTTATGTTTCAGGAATAAGGACTGGAGTTTGCCGGCAAACAGGGTTGGATCGGTACCGGGATTTAACCGAACGTAGGTATAAAAATTATACCATCCCCAGTCCGTATCCAGTTGATCATAGTTAAACGACCTGACAGGGATCAGGAATTGAAAATCAAAATGAGAATTATCGGGTATGTCCTTAAGTACAGCGGTCACCGTAAATTCAGTGCCTTCCGGACCGATATCAATTTTTAGTGTTTTGCCTACCGGGTCATCATTGCCAAAATATTTCTTTGCCGCAGATTCGGTAAGAACGATAAAATTAACAGACCCCAGGGCTGACCTTTCGTTACCGATAGCAAAAGGGAAGGTGAACACATCAAAAAAACTGCTGTCAACCCGCATCAGCTTTTCCTCAAAGTACTTTTCATCATTATATTGAACGAGGTATTTTCTGCCCCAGCCCGGAAAAAGGCGTGTTACCGATCCTGTTTCCGGTAGCTCCCTTGCAATCGCCGGGGCAAAGGCCGGGGGTGTGGTGGCATCCGGTATCCTGCTGCCATTATCGTTGACAAAATCCTTGACAACCCTGTAAATCATTTCATGGTTTTCATGGAACCTGTCGAAACTCATTTCATGATTTACATAAATGGCAATTATGCTGAAGCAAACAAGCCCTATTACAAGGCTTGATAATTTTACCAGGGTGAGCATCTTGTGACGGAATAATGCTCGAACGGCAACTTTCAGAAAATTATTGAACATAGTTGTGCGGATTTATTCTTCGGGAATGATCCTGGACAAGAAAAACTCAGATTTAAGAGAATTATCCTGGTATGATTTATGGTCATGGAATTAATAATTCAATAATCATTCATTCCTGAGCGCATCTACCGGGTTTGCTGTTGCCGCCTTTAATGTTTGCATACTTACGGTAACCAGGGCTAATAATACTGTCAGAAATCCGGCTAGTAAATATAAGAATGGATTTACCTCAATTCTGTAAGCAAAATTCCCCAGCCATTGCTTCATCAAATACCAGATCACAGGCCAGGCCAGTATGTTCGCCACAAGGATCAGCAGGAGTACTTCTCTCGACAGCAGGTTCAGAATATCGGGAATTGATGCCCCCATTACTTTCCTGATCCCGATTTCTTTTACGCGTTGCAGGGTATTATAGGTTGCGAGGCCAAACAAACCCAGACATGCGATCAATACCGCAAGACAGGAAAAAATTGTAAATAATTGCCCCTGCCGTTGTTCGGCCTGGTAAAGGCTTTTATAACGTTCACTGACAAAATCATATTCGAAAGGCAGGTCAGGAATAAAACTGTTCCACACTTTTTCTACATGTGCAATCGCCGCTTTCATATCCTTTTCCGTAATCCTGATAGAAAGCCTGCCATAATTACCGGCCATATGGAACACCATAGGAACGATGGGCTCGCGGAGCGATTCAAAATGGAAATCCCTGACCACCCCGATGATCCTGCCTTTAATATCGCCATATTGAAAATCACGGTTCAGTATTTCTTCATTTGACAGCCCGATCATCTTCACGGCGGCTTCATTCAGGATAAATCCAAGTGAATCGTCACTTTTAATTTCTTTGGAGAAATTACGCCCCGAGGCGAATTGTATTCCGTAGGTATTAAAGAATTCATGGTCGCAGCGGATGTTTTTTATTGTTACAGACGACCTGGCTATTGAATCACCCATCTGTACC
>DATDPY010000496.1:0-4096 GCA_035292565.1 Cyclobacteriaceae bacterium
GGAACCTGAGCCGGTCGCGGTTCTGGGGTACCCCGCTGCCCATATGGATGACAAAGGACAGAAAGGAAGAAAAATGCATCGGGTCTTTGCCGGAGCTTAAAGCTGAAGTGGATAAGGCGATAAAGGCGGGGATATCCCAAAAGCCCATTTCAGACGACATCGATCTCCACAGGCCTTACGTCGACGAGATTATTCTTGTCAGCGAATCAGGAAAACCGATGTTCCGCGAACCTGACCTGATCGATGTATGGTTCGATTCGGGTTCGATGCCATATGCCCAGTTCCATTACCCATTCGAGAATAAGGAGGAATTTGAAAAATATTTTCCAGCCGATTTCATTGCCGAAGGTGTCGACCAGACCAGGGGCTGGTTCTTCACCCTTCATGTAATCGCCGGACTCGTGTTCGACAGTGTCGCCTTCAAAAACGTTGTGTCCAACGGGCTGGTGCTCGACAAAGACGGGAACAAAATGTCGAAAAGGCTTGGCAATACCGTGAATCCCTACGACCTGATCGTTAAACACGGGGCTGATGCTTTGCGATGGTATATGGTTACCAATGCCAATGTCTGGGATAACCTGAAATTTAATGTCGACGGTGTGGCGGAGGCGACCCGGAGGTTTTTCGGCACGCTTGCCAATACCTATTCGTTCTTTGCCCTGTATGCCAACCTCGATGGCTTCACATTCCGGGAAGAAGAAGTACCCTTGTCGCGGAGGACTGAGAGCGATTGCTGGATCCTGTCAAAACTCAATACGCTGATCAAAGAAGTATCCGCATCATATTTCGATTATGAATCCACAAAAGCAGGCAGGATGATCCAGGATTTTGTAATCGATGACCTGAGCAACTGGTACGTTAGGCTTAACCGGAAGCGATTCTGGAAAGGCGATTACAATGAAGATAAAATAGCCGCTTACCAGACACTCTACACCTGCCTGATAAGGATTTCGCAGTTGATGGCGCCGATTGCACCTTTCTATGCTGAATATATATACAGGAATCTCAACCAGATTGCAGGAACGGAAAAATTTTCTTCGGTCCATCTTGCCGATTTCCCGGTTTCTTCCCCGGCCGCAATCGATGAAAAACTCGAGAAGAAAATGAAGCTGGCCCAGGATATATCCTCCCTGGTGCACTCACTTCGGAAAAAACATAAGATCAAGGTTCGCCAGCCCCTTTCGAGGATCCTCATTCCCATATTGAACAGTGAAACCCGCGAAATGATTACCGATATGGAGAATCTGATCCTTTCGGAAGTCAATATCAAGAACATAGAGTATATCGACGACACTTCAGGAGTACTTGTTAAAAAAATAAAGCCGAACTTTAAAAAACTCGGCAAGGAATACGGGACGCAGATGAAGGACCTCGCCAGGGCTGTTAACGGACTCACCCAGCAGGATATTTCAAAACTGGAAAAAGAAAACCAGTTAACACTGGCCTTGGCTTCCGGATTAAAAGCCACCCTTACTCTGGAAGATGTTGAGATAAGCTCCGAGGATATACCCGGCTGGTCTGTAGCTAATGAACATGAGCTTACCGTCGCACTGGATATAACAATAAGCGATGAGCTGCGTAAAGAAGGATTAGCGAGAGATTTTGTAAACAGGATCCAGAACCTGCGGAAAGAAATGGGCCTGGATGTCCAGGATAAGATCAGGATCCTTGTCCAGGACGATCACAAAATTGTTAAAAATGCCCTTAAATCAAATAAGGAATATATTTGCGCTGAAACCCAGGCCCTGGGCCTTGATTTTAGTCTGAACATTACGGAAGGAAGGAAAATTGACATGGATGACCTGGAATTAATAATTAAAATTGAGATTGCGGTGTCCGAATGAAAAAGTACATAAAATATTTTTTACTCGCGCTCATTATAATCCTCATAGATCAGGCTGTTAAAATGCTAGTCTACTATAACATGGATATGGGGATTGTAGGCCAGTTGAATGTGATCGGAAACTGGTTCAAGCTTCACTATACAATTAACCCGGGCATGGCATTCGGGATGCAGATTTCATCCGAACATGGAAAGCTGATCCTGACAATTTTTCGCCTGTTTGCCATGTCAGGAATTGCCTATTACCTGTTCTACCTGGCAAGGAATGAAGTCCATCCCGGCCTGATCTGGTGTGTTGCTTTGATCCTGGGCGGGGCAATCGGAAATGTGATTGACAGCACATTTTACGGTGTATGGCTCGACAACGCACCTCTCAACGCTCCTACGCCATGGTTCCACGGACAGGTGATCGACATGTTCTATATCGATATCTGGGAAGGCAGGGTTGCCGACTGGATTCTCGTTTTCGGCGGGGATTACATGGCGCTCTGGCCTATTTTCAATATTGCCGATGCCTCAATCTTCATTGGGGTAACTATCATTCTAATGCGTCAGAAAGCTTTTTTCGCCGAAGAAAATTTACCTGAGCCAGCCGTCAGTGACCAGGAAATTCCGGCCACAGATGCCGACAGCCGGGATGCCGCAGGCTGATGTTCTTCAAATGATAAATCCAATAACTCAGTCCGTAATTTCAGCTCATAACGCCGAAATTGAATTTGATTATCTTTGCCTAAATTTTCAAGATGCCAGGTTACTCTAAATTCAAGCGATTCACAATAACAGCCGCTCTGCCCTACGCAAACGGTCCGATCCATATTGGCCACCTTTCCGGTGTATATATCCCGGCCGATATGTATGTCAGGTATCTCCGAATGAAAAAACAGGATGTGGTTTTTGTTTGCGGATCTGATGAACACGGGGTACCCATTACCATAAGGGCAAGAAAGGAGAATGTTACACCACAGGAAATCGTCGACAAATACCACAAGCTTATTGCGGAATCATTCGAGGAGTTCGGGATCAGTTTTGATATTTACCATCGCACGTCCTCCCCGATCCATCATAAGACCGCATCGGATTTCTTTACAAAACTGAATGACCACGGAACATTTGTGGAAAAATCGACAGAGCAATATTATGATGTGAAATCCGGTCAATTCCTTGCCGACAGATACATAAAGGGCACTTGCCCGAGATGTAATTTTCCTGAAGCTTACGGCGACCAGTGTGAAAACTGCGGTTCCACCCTTAGCCCTTCCGATCTGATCAATCCCAGGTCGATGCTTTCCGGAGAAAAACCGGTGTTGAAAGATACCATGCATTGGTACCTTCCCCTGGACCAGTTTGAATCCTGGTTAAAACAATGGATTCTTGAGGAGCATAAGGAATGGAAAACGAATGTCTTCGGTCAATGTAAAAGCTGGCTTGATAATGGTCTGAATCCCCGGGCTGTCACTCGTGATCTTGATTGGGGAATCCCTGTTCCTCTCACCCAGGCTGAAGGAAAGGTTTTATATGTATGGTTTGATGCCCCGATAGGCTATATATCCGCCACGAAGCAGTGGGCTCTGGATCATGGCAAGGATTGGGAATTATACTGGAAGTCAAAAGATACAAGGCTTGTCCATTTTATCGGCAAGGATAATATAGTGTTCCATTGCCTGATTTTCCCCTCAATGCTTAAGGCTCATGGCGAGTATGTATTGCCCGATAATGTGCCTGCCAATGAATTCCTGAATCTTGAAAGCGATAAGATTTCCACTTCGCGGAATTGGGCGGTCTGGCTGCATGAATATATGGCTGATTTCCCTGGCAAGACCGACGTCCTCCGCTATGTACTGGGATCCAATATGCCGGAAACCAAGGATAACGATTTTACCTGGAAAGATTTCCAGGCTAAAAACAACAACGAGCTTGTGGCTATCCTCGGAAATTTTGTGAACAGGGCATTGGTACTCACGCATAAATATTTTGATGGAAAAGTCCCGCCTTCCGGAAAAATGGGAAGCCCGGAAAAAGAACTCCTGAAAAAGATAAATTCGTTGCCCGATGAAATTGCCGATTCTCTGGAAAATTTCCGGTTCCGCGAAGCCCTGGGTTCATATATTGAAATTGCACGATTAGGGAATAAATACCTGGCAGATACGGAACCCTGGAAAGTAATCAGGGATAACCGTGAAAGAGCCGGGACCATACTTCATATGTCCCTGGTTGTCGCGGTAAGACTGGGGATCTTTGGCGAGCCCTTCCTCC